>JAITQJ010000201.1 GCA_031288955.1 Planctomycetaceae bacterium
AAAGAACTTGCCGGATATTATTCCAACGAAAAACAGGTTACGGATAAAACGCCGCCGACCTTTATTTTTTTCACAGACGAGGATACAGGGGTGCCGGCAGAGAACGGAGTGGAATTTTACCTTCAACTCCGCAAGCATAAAGTCCCTGCCGAACTGCACATCTACCAAAAAGGGCGGCACGGTTTGGGATTGGCGAAATCGGTTTCAGGCACGGGAACGTGGTCTGACCTCTGCCGAATCTGGATGGTCAACAACGGCTGGGCGAAATAACAAAAAATACGAAATTTTTATTAGCACATTCAAAAAAAAAAAAAAAAAAAAAACCGCAATCTTACGATTGCGGCTCTGATTGCCCGATAATTATTGGTAGAGTTAAACGTTAACTCTTCACAAAGTCTTGGAGGGCGGCGTTGATTAAATCCCGGTGCTGCTCCGGCTTCACTTCTGCACGAATCATTCTGCCCGCCAAATTCGTTGCCAGCGATGCACTGCGTTCGGCTATCGTTTGCAATGCCGAAGCCGTTGCACTTTCAATTTCCTTTGCAGCCCTGTCCCGCTCCTGCGAAGCGGCAACCTGCGCCTTTTCCCCGATGTCGTCGGCAACCCGCTGCGCATCCTTCTTTGCCGTCTCCATAATTTGCCGCACCTCGTCCCGCGACGCATCCAGTTTATCCTGATACTGCTTCATCAGGTCTTTCGCCTCTTCATTGAGCCGCTGTGCAGCGGCAATCCTGTCCGCAATGCCTTGTTCACGGGCATCAAGCGCAGCGGCTATCGGACGGAAAGCGAACTTTCCAAGCAAAGCGAAAACGGTAACGAAAATTACGAGCGACCAAAAAGCCGTGTTGGAAGCCCATTCAAGCGGATTCAAACTCGTCTGCCCGCCGCCGTGTTCGTCTGCAAAAATACCTTGCGGCATCACCGCCGCTAAAACGGCAAAACAGCATAATGCCGGAACGGTTCGGGAATTGAAAAGGGAAAACGGAAAAGGGAAAATGTTGTTCATCTTAATGTTTTCTTGGCAATGGGTGTTGGGGAACGGAACAATGGAAAACAGAAAAGCGAAAAGAGTTTTTCCGTTTTCTTCTCATTTTCCATTTTCCATTCTCAATTTTCCATTCATCCGTTAGAGGAATAATGCGAGGATACAGATAACGAGACCGAAGAGCGCGATACCTTCGACCAATGCGGCGGCGATAAACATAATCGTCGTCAACTTATTCTGCATTTCCGGCTGACGTGCCGACGAATCAATCGTGCTGGCACCAATCATCCCGATGCCGAGACCGGCACCGATGGCAGACAGACCGACACCGATGCCGACACCGATTTTTCCGAACGCTGAATTATCAGCGGTTGCTGCTGCGGCAGTATCGCCTTCAGCGGCATAAACGAATGCCGGTGCAACGGTAACAAACAGGACGGCAAACAAAACAGCAATGCGAGCAAACTTGTTCACAGATATTCTCCTTATGGTTAGTTAAGTATTAAGCCGTGAAAAGGCGGAAGCGATAACCTCCGTCTCTCCGCGGCGATTGGTTAGTGTTAGTGTTGATGGATGGATATTCCGATATACACGGAGGTCAGGAATGTAAAAATGTACGCTTGCAGGAACGCTACAAACAATTCGAGGAAACTGACGGCAACCGATGCCAGTATAGCACAAACGGTAATGGGAATCCAGACATAGATTGCCCAGGCGGACATCGGAATAAAAGCGGCAAAGATGGCGAGCATTAAATGACCGCCGAACATATTTGCCATTAACCGTATGCACAACGTGACGTGTTTGACGAAAAACGAAAACACTTCGAGAACGAACATAAACGGTCCGAGTATTTTTGCAATATCAATTCCGGCAATTTTACCTTCGATGTGCGGCACCATTCCCTTCCAAAAGCCGACCGCACCGTGTTGTTTTATTCCGGCGGCAATGACAACGGTTAACGTAATCAGTGCCAAAACGCCGGTAACGACAGCCGAACCGGTCGGCGACCCCATCCACGGCAGCATACCGGCGAGGTTGCAGAACAGCACGAAAAAGAACAGCGTCCACAGATAGGGAATGTACGGAGCCGCTTCTTTCGCAGAACCTATTGACGGAATGATGACATCATCTTTCAGATAGACCAGAAAGACTTCAAGCATATTCCAAAAACGTCCTTTTGCCTGTTTTCCGCCGCAAATATGCCGGGCAAACGGAATGAAAACGGCAAACATCACGGCGGCGGCACCGAATTCGAGGAGAACGTACTTCGATATGCCGAAGGTTTGCAAAACCTGCGGTATTTCCCAATGTCCCCACGGAAAGTGAAAGGAGTAAGTATCCTTCACGTGTCCGGCAAGGTCTGCTACATTTATTCCGCCGCTCATATTTTTGTATGTACAGTGAAAAATCAGCACTCATATTAAACCGGCAAGGGTCTAACATCTGTTTCCGTTATTCACTGTTTTCCTTTATGGTTATTCTGATTAACTGCCAAAAACCGAAAACGACACCAAAGATTGTACCGAGAATTGTAAAAATTGCAATAGTGCCGAAAAATTTGTCGATTCCGAAACCGGCAACGGCGGGAATCACCATTCCCGAAGCAATGCCGGAGGCACGCAGCGACCGCGCATACAAAACCGGCAGCGGCGATTGTTTTCCCGCATTATTGCCAATATTTTCTTCACTATCCTTTTTTTCGGACATCAAACTAGCCGCCTCTTTTCGCTGATTATACTCCCTATTGGTCGGAAAGGGGAGTTAATTTTATTTGGGGCTGGCATAGATAATTTCCTAACAGGCAGGCGATTTTGATGTCATTTTAATCCATTTTTTCAGCGTGGTCAATAGTTGTTTCGCCTGACCGTAATTGAAGCGGAATTCACATTCTTTGAGAAAAAAATTGAATTTAGGCTCTGGGCAAGCCGGCAGAGCGATAGACCCGATGACAGGACAGCCGAACCAGACGGGGATGCTCAGCGGTATGGGACCCGGCGGTGCAATACCCGCTCCTCCTGCCGGTATGCCGGCTATGCTGAATAATATGCCGAACACGGTACCGGCAATGCCTCCTGCGGTCAATCCGTGACAAATGGTAAGTTGTTTCCGTGCCGCTCACGCAAGTTTGCGGCAGTTTTGACGATGTGAGGGCAGCAATGCAGCGGGAAACAAAAATCCGGTTTGCCTCCCGCCGGTAAGAAAATCTATCAACAGAGGGGGCGGTTTCTGTTATACTGAAACCTTTGAAATGAAAAGAGGATAGACAGCGGATAGCAAGTCACGCTGCAACTCGTCAGCCTGTGTGAATTAGATTGTAATGCTCCGAATCAATACCCAAACCGGCAATGCGTCCGAACAAATCCGGCAACTACGCATAAAATTAAGTCCTAACGGTAACATCGTCAGCGAAGCGGGCAGTAAACGCACCATTGAAATCTTTGGCGAACCGCTGACACCGCAGCAGGTTGCCGAAAAAATCTGTAACGATATTAAGACCAACGGTCTGCCGGCAGTTCTTGAATACTCCGCTAAAATTGACGGAGCAAAACTGACTGCCGAAACGCTGCGTGTACCGGCAGAAGATTTGCAGCAGGCACACAAAAAAGCAGATACGTCATTTCTCGCCGCCGTGAAAAATATCCGGCAAAACATTGCCGAATTTCAATCGGCAATTCTGCATAAAGATGTCCGCCTCGAACGTCCGGGCGGTTATCTTGCCGAACGGTATCGTCCGCTGAAACGTATCGGCATCTGTGTTCCGGGCGGGGCGGCAGCGTATCCTTCAACGGTTTTAATGACTGCCGTACCGGCGCAGGTTGCCGGTGTCCCTGAAATTGTCGTAACAGCACCGCCGACACCGTTCGGGGCATATAATACCGATATGCTGGCGGTGTGTTACGAACTCGGTATCACCGAAGTTTATCGGCTCGGCGGAGCGCAAGGTGTTGCGGCGTTAGCATATCTTTACAATGCCGATAAAATTGTCGGTCCCGGTAATCTGTTCGTGGCTTTGGCAAAGCGGTGTGTGTTCGGCGATACCGGCATTGATTCGATTGCCGGTCCGAGTGAAGCCGTTGTCATTGTCGATAAGACGGCAAATCCGCTTTATACCGCTTACGATATGCTTGCGCAGGCTGAACATTCGCCGGGAGCAAGTATTCTTATCGGCTGGGATGCCGGTATTCTCGACAAGACCGTTGAGGCGATTAAAGAACAGGCGGCGAAGATTGAGCGGGGCGGTTTAGCGATGCAGAGTCTTGAGACCTTTGGGGCGGTGATTGAGGTTACCGATGCGGCGGAGGCGTGCCAACTGACGAACGAAATTGCGCCGGAACATTTACATATTGTAACGGAAAATGCAGAGATGCTGGCGGAGCGGATATTTTGTGCGGGGGCAATTTTTCTGGGAAATTATACGCCGGTAGCGGTCGGCGATTATGCGGCAGGACCGTCGCACGTGCTGCCGACAAGCGGAACGGCAAGGTTCACGAGCGGTTTGACGTGTAACGATTTTTTGCGGGCGAATAGTATCTTATCGTTTGACAAGTCGGGCTTGCAAAACCTTTCCGCCGACATTGCGGTATTAGCCGCCAAAGAAGGCTTAA
>JAITQJ010000212.1 GCA_031288955.1 Planctomycetaceae bacterium
AATCACGAAATGAAAATATAGTTACCGAACAAGTCTAATATACGCATTTTCAACCGCGTCCGACAAAAATAACTTTTCAAGCGTTTATGCCGGGAGCAAAGTATCTATCCTCTCCCCTGTCTTACTACGGTATGATATGCCGACACATCATCTGTATAACTTGTCAATGCCCGCATTTTGCTCTATACTAACGGTTATCGAATGTACTTTTCCAGCGAGTATTTCCAATGAAAACATCCAACTCATTCTTGGCATTTTTTGCAGTCGTTCTCTGTTTTTTTGCCGTAACCTTATCGGCAGCAACTCTGTCGGCAGCGGACGAACCGATGCGGTTTAAGGGAGAACCGAACCTGCCCGGCAACGGCAAACACGTTGTTCTCGTCTCCGGCGACGAAGAGTACCGCTCCGAAGAATGTCTCGTCCAACTCGGTAAAATCCTCGCCCAACGGCACGGCTTCGACTGCACCGTCTTATTTGCTATCAACCCGCAAACCGGAAAAATCGACCCCGTATGTGCAACAAACATTCCGCATCTCGATTCGCTCAAAACTGCCGACGTGATGATTGTCAATCTCCGCTTCCGTAATCTACCGGACGAACAAATGCAGCACATTGACGATTATCTTCAGTCCGGCAAGCCCGTTCTCGGTATGCGGACGGCAACACACGCTTTCAGTATTCCCAAAGACCGCAAGTTTGCCCGATATAGTTACAATTACAGCGACAGCAGCGGCGATTGGACACAAGGTTTCGGACGCAAGATTTTGGGCGAAACCTGGATAAATCATCACGGACATCACGCCGTTGAGGCAACCCGCGGCATCATTGCACCGGAGGCAAAAGACAATCCTATCGTTCAGAACTGCGAGGATATTTTCGGACCGACCGATGTTTATACCGTCCGTCTGCCGTTGCCCGGCGATTCCAAACCGCTCGTTCTCGGACTCGTTCTCGAAGGAATGAAACCGGACGGCAAACCCGTTGCAGGAGCGAAAAACAATCCGCCGCTGCCGATTGCGTGGACGAAATCCTACACAATGGAGAGCGGCAAGAGCGGTAAAGTGTTCACAACAACGATGGGGTCGGCAGAAGACCTGAACAGCGAAGGAGTACGCCGCCTGCTCGTCAATGCCGTCTATTATCTTGCCGGCATTGAATCGAAAATACCGGCAAAAACGAACGTTGATATTGTCGGAGAATATCAGCCGTCGCCGATGGGCTGGTACACCAAAGTAAAGGGCGGCGTGTCGATAGTTCTTCCCGGCAATGCCCATTCGGCAATCGTGTCTGCCGCCGCTGATTTGCAGAAAGCATTGCAGCGGGTTTTTCCCGATGATGCGTTTGTCATCAGACCGGACGGTGAACGCTGCATCAAAATTAACGTTTCCGGGCAAGGCAAGTCCGAATCGTTCCGCATAAAAAATGACGGGCAATCCGTTACCATAACGGCTGCCGACACGACCGGAGCCGTCTATGGAATGTACGCTTTACTCGAACAGTACGGCTGCGGTTTTTATCTGACGTACGATACGTTCCCTGAAAAACGCAGCGGCAAGTTTAACCCCAGCCCGAACGGCACGGACAAAGAATTCAGCGATGCGCCGCTGGTCAAAAAGCGTTACAGTTTTAACTGGCATAATTTTCTTTCCGGCTGTACCGGCTGGGATTTGCCGCAATGGAAATCCTGGATAGACCAGTGCCGGAAGTTGCGTTACAACGTCATAATGGTTCACGCCTACGGCAACAATCCGATGTTCACGTTTGAATACAAGGGCATCAAAAAGCCGGTCGGTGCGCTGCCGAACACGCAGTTAGGAACCGATTGGGGAACGCCGCACGTCAACGATGTCCGCCGTATGGTCGGCGGTGAACATTTTGACAACAACGTGTTCGGCACTCCGCCGTCTTTCGCTGCCGTTGAAAAGCAGCCGCAGGAAGTACAAGCGATGATGAAAGAAGTATTCCGCTATGCCAAAGCGCAGGGAATGAACATCGCCTTTCAGATTGATGCCGATACAAATTCAAGCAATCCGGCAGCGATGATGGCGGCATTGCCGGAACACGCCCGAATCAAGGCGGACGATGTTTTTCGTCCCCGCCCTGATACACCGGAAGGCAAAGAATACTACGCTAATTTAATTGGGAGTTTGCTCGGACTTTATCCCGAAATCAACGAAATCGTTATCTGTTCGCGGGTAACTCCTGCCGGTGCCTGGAAACCGCTGAACTTCGAGCCGGGCTTTCCCGACACTTGGAAAACAGAATTGAACGAAATCAAAGAGAAGCACAAGGATATAAAGAACGATAAACAATTCGCAGCATACTTCTGGCTCGGCAAGGCGATAAAAACGTTTCAGGAAATCGTCCGTGAAAAACATCCGAACGTGTCGATAAGTCAGGCATCGTGGATGTTCAAAGATTGGATTCCTTTTGCCGATGCCGGTTCGCCGAAAGATGTACCTTTTCTGCCGCTGGATTACAGAATGTTTTACGACAAGGCGGAGTTTTCGTATCCCGACGGTGTTCAATGGATACGCAAATTGACGGACTCCGGCAGACGGATAACGCCGATACTTTGGTCGCATCACGATGACGGAAAATACATTGGGCGGACATTCACGCCGTACAACGATTTTGCCAAGCGGCTTGAAGAAGCGGGCTGCGATTCTTACGGCATCATTCATTGGGTTTTGCGTCCGCACGATTTATATTTCAAAGCACATTCCGTTCAGGTTTGGGAGGCAACGAAGAATCAGCCGCTGGAAAAAACGTGCGGCACGATGGCGGATAATCTTTTCGGTAACAAAAATGAACAAACCGGCAGGGCGTATTTTCTTGATTGGATACGTAATGCGCCGATTTACGGTCGGGAAACAAGCGACTTTATGATTGATACCAAGTTCGCACCGCAGCAACTCGAAGAAATCCGCAAGCGTTACGGTAAGTTGACGGAGTTATTCGCTCAACTCAATCAGGGGCAGTTGTCGCCGGAGAGAGCAAAACATACTGCATATTGGCAGGGACTTGAAGCATTTAACGTTTCTTTTTGGGAAAATGAAACGGCATTGCAGCAAGCGGTTGAGGCGGTGAAGAAAAACGACATTCCGGCGGCGCAGGCGTTGATGGCAAAGACGAATCCTGCCGCAGCGATAAAGCAATACGGAGATTACGCTTCGCAACTCGGTTTCACCTGCGGCGATTTGGGGCTGCTGGTGCTGATGAATATGAAGTGGTATCCGTCTTTTGTCGGAATGAAACAGATACTCGGCGAAGAGGATTACCGAATTAACTTTTCGGCGACTTACGGCGACCCGTTATCGCAATCACAGGGTATGCGTTCTTTTCACATTGACGGCAGCGGCAAACTTTGGCTGGTGCAGGGCGAACGGGAACTGAAAGGCAAAGCGTGGAAATCAACGGTGCAGACACCGGCGGAAAACGTTGACGAGATTTTTCAGGAGGGATTGACGTGGACGCAGCCGGTGAACATTCCGATAGTACCGGCGATGTATCACAAGTTTGCCGACTTGAAGCAAAACGTGCAGGCGGACAAAAAGCGTTCGTTGACAATCTATGCGGTCAATGATTCCGAGGCGGGCGAGTTTGATTTGGTATTGTACGAGGGTGAGCGTTCGCATAAACTTTCATCAATGCGGCTGGAGTCCGGTAAGCCGACGATACTGGGATATGCTGTTCCTGCCGACTTCAAGGGCAAGTTAACGCTTGGAGTGATACCGAAAAAGGGCAGCGTAACGCTTTGCGGTCTGGTGATGAAACAGGAGTAGTCCTGTTTCATCACATATACTATGTGGATATTGATTTGACTGATATTCCCAATGTCTTGTGATTGTGTTAGAATAATCCATACACCTTAAAATTGCGAGTGCCATAATGACTGTGTTCTTTTTTCTTTACCTGTTAGGAACGGTTGGAATGACCTTGATTGTCGTCAAGGGCGTAATTTTTCAGCCGGTTCGGCAGTTCATCGGTGAGAAAGCCGATGCAGCCCGGCAGCAGCGCGAACGCCAGGCAGAAAAGACAGGTAAATTGCCGCCGCGCAGCATTATCGAGTTCTTAAGCGAACTTATTAGTTGTACACAATGCACCGGCTTTTGGTGCGGTCTGTTTTGCGGTATTCTAATGCTCACGCCGGACGCTAATGTGCTGCTCCAACTCGGCAAAGAAGATAAATTGGGACAGTACGTTGTGCTGCCGGTGCATTATTTACTTCTTTGGTTTTGCTGCGGTACCGCCGGCAGTTTTGCCGCTTCGCTCGGAGACATCGTCCTCGAATGGGTATTCTATCACAAGATGGTCGCCCTGCGGAATCTCGAAAAACTCGACCAAGAATCAACCGAACATTAGACTTAAAAACCGATTCAGCAAGCCAAATGAGGCGGAGGGGGTGTTATCGGAGATAACACTCCCTCCGCCTTTTCAACAGAACAAAGACATTCCGTTACTTCACAATCGTCCAGACGGGGACCGGATGGAAGAAACCGAGGCGTGTTTGTTTGTACGCCACTGTCCTTTGGAAATCAACACTGGTGCCGCACGGGGCAACACCTTTGACACTTCGTCCGACCGTCTTGATTTCAGCACCTTCGATAACAAAAATGTTATCTACCGGTACGAAACCGCGTACACCGCGCCGGAACGCCTGAACCGGAACATACGCCGGCTCTACAACAACTTCCGTGCTGCTGACCAAACGCAGCGAACACGGACAACCCGGCACAACCGCCTTGGCGGCAGGACCGTCCACTGTTACCGGCTTCTCTTCGGCAACTGCCGTAAACGACAGACAAACCAAAGTGGCCGCACTCAAAAACAGAATCTTCTTCAACATTGCATTTCTCCTGGGGGTGAAAGGAAAAGCGGTACACAGCGTAACCGCTTTAATCGTTAAACTTCACCTATTTTCCCCAATATGCCGTTATTTGTCAACGGGGGGGTACCACGAAATTTTTGTATCAATTTTTTTGTCTTTTTCGTGTGATTCGTGTATTTCGTGGTTGAAAGAAATAAAAGGGCAAAATTATTTTGGAACTGAAAGCAGTAAAAGAATTGACCGACACCACCGAACAGCAGATTTACACACGGATTGAAAGTTTGAGGTGATTTTATTAACCACGAAAGGCACAAAAAGCACGAAAATTTTGTCTGTCCTTTTCGTGTGATTCGCGGCTTTCGCGGTTAGAAAAT
>JAITQJ010000322.1 GCA_031288955.1 Planctomycetaceae bacterium
CGTAAGCAAATCTTCCGCTTCGTCTTTCGTAAAGTATTCGACTTTACCGAGACTTTTAGCGATGAGCAGAATCCGGCAATACGCATCAAGCATTTCCGTAAGAAAATAAGCCCGCTCAACGGTTGGTCCGAAACTGACGGTGCCGTGATTGGCTTGCACGATAATGTCGCTCTTTTCAACAAACGGCAGAATCGCATCGGCGAACGCTTGTCCGCCCGGAATGGTGTATCTTGCTATGGGAACATCGCCCATATTGATATCGACTTCCGGCAGAATACACTGCGGGATGGCTTCGCGGGCAATGCCGAAGGCGGTTGCGTGCGGCGGATGACAATGGACGACCGACTTCACATCGCTGCGGTGCTGCATAATCGTGATGTGCTGGCGGATTTCGCTGGTCATCTTTTTTGTACCGCCGATTTGATTGGCATTCATATCGGAAATACAAAGGTCTTCGGGCTTCATAAATCCTTTGCTGACTCCGGTCGGCGTGCAAATGACGCGGTTCTCGTCAATTCGGAACGAGATATTCCCGTCGTTTGCCGAAGCGAATCCGCGGTTATAGATTCTCCGCCCTATATCGCAGATTTCTTCCTTGATTTGCTGCAAATTTGCCATTAAAGATTCCTTGCGTGAAAAAGAGGACAGCCCAAAGGTACCCCCGTCCCTATTATCGGCAACATCAGGACAGAGTATTAAAGTTTTTCGCGTTTGTACCTGACGAAGGGGGCTGCCGCTGTGTCTCTTGACAAATCACTGCACATAAACAACAATGAGTGCGCCGCCTCATCGGATAAGGATTCAAATGAAATACGCTCTTTGTATTGCCTTGTGTATATCTGCCTTCCTGACCGCCTTTGCCGAAGACCGCAAAGCAGGCGACCGTATGACTATCCGGGTAAAAGACACGGAGTTTGCTTTTCGCTGGTGTCCGCCCGGAACGTTTCGTATGGGAAGCGATATTGCCGAACAAAATGAAGCCGTCCGGCAAGCCGAAATTTGGGCAGACAGAAAACTCGTAAACGAACGGGCAAAACGTGAATACAAGGCACTGCGGCGTTCATATATTCAAGGTGAAGTGCTGCATAACGTTCAACTGACCAAAGGATTTTGGATGCAGGAAACCGAAGTTACACAGGAACAGTGGAATGTCGTCGAAGGCAATTTAGATGAGCGGCTAATGCCGACTAATTTCAAAAATCCGCAGTTTCCTGTCGTTGCCGTTTCGTTCGATAATTGTGTTCAATTCGTCAGGCACTTAAACCAAATAGGCGGTGTTCTGCCTGCTGAATTACGGGAGCGTTGGCGTTTTGCCCTGCCGAGCGAAGCACAATGGGAGTACGCTTGCCGGGCGGGAACGCAAACGGCGTTCAGTTGCGGCAACGTTCTCAACGGGGACAAAGCAAACTGCGACGGGCGTTTTCCGTTCGGCACACATAAATTGGGGGTAAATCTGATGTGTATTACCAAAGCCGGCACGTACGCTGCCAACGATTGGGGATTATTTGATATGCACGGCAACGTTTGGGAGTGGTGCAGCGATTGGTTCGGACCGTACCCAAAGGGATTTACGGTTGACCCGAAGGGACCGGAAAGCGGCACGACACGGGTTTATCGGGGCGGAAGTTGGCAGAATCGGGCAGGCAGTTGCCGGGCTGCGTACCGGGCAAACAACATTGTACCGCAGAGCGAATTTATCCGAATGGGTGTCCGCCTCGCCATAACAGAATAAATTTCTGCCGGCACATTGTCCGCAGGGACAATCGTGTTTTCCCTTGAAAAGCACTGTTTGAATCGCTATAATCCGTTTATGCACAATTACCTTCGGGCAGTTCGGGAAACGCTCCGTTATAAACCGCTCATCTTTGCCGCCGTCTTTTGCGCCCTGATGATTAGTGTTCTCTGGGGCGGAAATATCGCCGCCGTCGTTTATCCGATTACCGAAATCTGTCTCAAAAAAGACAGTACCTTCCTCGTCTGGCTCGACGAAAAAATTGAAGAAAATAACGAAAAAATACGGGAAATTGAAAAAAAAGTCATCGGACAGCAAACGGCAGTTGAAAAAAATATCATCCGGCAATATCAGTTCCGCAACGCCTGGTACTGTTGGGCAAGACCCTACGTCGAAAAATATACGCCGAAAAAACCGTTTCAGACCGTTGTCTTTTTAATGGTCATCATTCTCATCGGGACGGCAGCGAAACTCGGCTTTATGATAACGCATACCTTTCTTTCCGCCGTCATTGCCAACGGGGCGGCAATGCGGATACGGAATCAACTTTACCAAAAGGTGCTGCGTTACGAAACCGACTACTTTACCAAACAGGGCATCAGCAGCACGATGAGCCGCCTGACAACCGATGTCGGCGTGCTGACCGCCGGTCTCGACATCATCTACGGTAAAATCGTCCGCGAACCGCTTAAACTCGTCGTCTGCCTTGCCGTGGCGGCTTATATCAGTTGGCAGTTGCTCCTTTTGACGCTCGTCATCATACCGCTTGCCGTTTATGCTATCCGCTGGCTGGCGATGTCCATTAAACGCAGCGTCCGAAAAAGTTTAGAGGAAACGTCCCGATTGTTCGGACGCATTGAGGAAACTTTCCGGGCGATAAAAATGGTTAAATCGTTCACGCGGGAATCTTATGAGCGGCATAAATTTCGCCGGCAAAATTACACCAACTACCGCCGGCAGATGAACATCGTTAAGTACGGGGCATTGACCAATCCGATAATTGAATTGTTCGGCATTGTTACCATTTGCCTTGCTGTCGTTGTCGGTGCTTATCTTGTGATGGGCAGCCGCACAGATATTTGGGGATTTCCGATGCTTTCCGAACCGATGGATGTCGGCACGTTGATACTATTCTTTGCGATGCTTGCCGGTGCGGCAGACCCCGCCCGCCGTTTGTCGGACATTTTTACACAGTTTCAAAGTGCCGCCGCCGCTGCCGACAGAGTGTATGAAATTATCGACCGGAAAGTGCCGATTACCGACCCGCCTGAACCGGTGCCGATGCC
>JAITQJ010000352.1 GCA_031288955.1 Planctomycetaceae bacterium
GTAACGCGGGAGCAGGGTTTGAACTCGGAACTGGATTTGTTCCCGAAATCGCTTGCGTGGGATGCCGACCCTGGTCCCAAGCCGGGTCCCAACGGCATTTATCCCTGTGCGATGCCGGGAATAACAAAGAGTTTTTAACACACCTGTACCGTATTTGTGTTACATAAATACGGTTATCTGCTGTAAAATCATTCAGAGCCGCTATCGTAAGATAGCGGACATTCTTCGGCGTACGCGTCTAAACCGTGTTTTCGATATTACCTATTCTGCGTACTTGTTGTATTTTTTTTTTTTGACTATATTACCGTAGTGCGGAATGTTTTTCCTTCATTTTCACTATTGGTATGCTTGATGTTTATTACACCATAGACACGGAATTTTGGTCTTCCCGACCATACACATCGCCGGAAGATTATGAATCGGACTTCGACAGGGACATTCACGGCAAAACGGCGCGCGGCTCTTTCGGTCTCGACTTCCAACTAAAACGCTTTGCAGAAAACGGTCTCAAAGCCGTCTGCTTTACAGAAACGCTTCACTCGCTCCTGCTTGGTATCAAACCGCTGCAACGAATCACAGACATCATTAAGACCTACGGACACGATACCCAACTCCATTGCCATACCGAATGGCTGCAACAGCCCTGTCCCTGGCAGGAAAACGACTTTCCCGCTCCTCTGCAAGGCAGAAGCGGACAACATATCCGGCACTTTTCGGAAGGCAGTCAGGCGGCGATTATCGCCGTCGGTGTTGAAGCATTACAGACCTGCGGCGTGCCGCCGATTTGGGCGTTTCGTGCTGGTAATTACGGTGCCGACAACGTCACCCTTCGGGCGTGTTCTTTTAACGGAATCATCTACGATTCCAGTTATAATTATCCTTATCTGAAAGCCGCCTGCCGCATTGAAACGCCGCAACCGCTTCTTTCCCCACAGCAAATCGAAGGCATCTGGGAAATCCCGATTCCCTTTTTCGATACCTTTCGCGGTCCGAGACACGTGCAGGTTGCTGCCGCATCCAACAGCGAATTGGAAGCCGCTATGATGCACGCTTACAAATCGAATTGGAAAACGTTCGTCATCGTTTCTCATTCTTTCGAGTTAATCCATCGGGATAAAAAGGAAGAACTGGGGGAGTACAACGGCATCCAAGTCCGCCGTTTTGAACGGCTTTGCGAATTTTTGAAACAAAATAGCGATAAGTTCCGAACGCGGACATTTACCGAACTGGCAAATGACGAAAACGGCGAGGCTTCGTTAAGCGATGACCCGGCGAACTACGAATCTCACGCAATGAGCAGCATCTCGACCATCGGTCGTCTCATCGAACACGCCCGGCAGCGTTGGGCGTGGTAAAAAAAGAGAGAGAAGAAAAACTAACAAGGGAAAATGAGGCAGTCATTTTCGGTTTCAAACTTATGCACTACAACGTTACCCTCATCGACACCGTTGAAAAACTGGAAGATTTTGTTCCAGACTGGCTCGATTTTTTGCAAACCGAACCGATTGGAACATCGCTCTATAATAATCCCGCGTACCTGCTGGCAAACTTTCGTCACCGTCCCGAAGAATTTCCGAATCTTACCCTTGCTGTTACGGTTGTTTGGGAAAACAGAAAAATCGTCTGCATTGCTCCCTTGGCAGTGCAGGACAAATTTTTCCATCTCGAAGCGAGTTATAAAAAACTCTTTTCGGTTCGGATTCGGCTAATGATATGTTTCGCTTCTTCCTTTATTTATGCGAAAGAGAGGGCGAATCCAGATGATTATTTTGATGCTGTTTTTGCTGCGTTAAAAAGTTCCGGTGTCCGGTTCGATTTACTGAAATTTTTCGGTTTGCGTATGAATTCAGCATTTTGCGATTACTGCCGGAAACGTCTGACCGGCAGATTTTTTAATGTGTTAGCCGAAAAACAACACGACTTGCTTATCCATCTACCGGAGACAATGGAACAACTTCTCGCCTCGATTGACAAAAAGAAACGAAAAAATGTCCGTAATGATTTGAAACACTTTCACGAGTCGGTTAAAGAATACCGGTTGGAGCGGATTACGGAATCGGTACAACTGGAATCGTTTTTTGATACCGTAATGAAAATTTCTGCTAACTCGTGGCAGGGGAAAACATTGGGGCTGACCGATTGGAAAACAGACTCCCGGCTCCGCTGTTGGAAGGAAATTGCCGATAACGGATTGCTGCGTTCATACATTCTTTGGGCGGATGGCAAGCCGATAGCGTATCGGCTTGCGTATCAATGCAACGGCACATTTTACGGACAAGAATCCCAGTACAACCTTTCTGTTTCAGATTTGGCACCGGGAATTATCTGTTTGTATTATGTGCTTGACGATTTGATGACGTATAAACCGGTGAAGACGTACGATTTTGATTTTGGCACGTTGGGGAATAAGCGGATATTTGCGAATGAGGAAATAGAGTCGATGATTGCCTTTATGAGCGGCAGTTATCGGGGAGTATTATTGGTTCGTCTGCAAATGTTTTTGAACCGATTGATTTTTGTATCGAAAAAGTTTTTGCAGAAGTTGGGGCTTGCCGACAAAATCCGAAAACAGATGAAAAAGAAAAAGTAAAAGACATTCCGCAATCTTACGATTACGGCTCTGAACCAAAACGCACATTATTCGTTGTGCGGTATCTCTTCACTTCGGTATCTCTCAAAAAGTTGAGCAATACCGGCTTCTTTTGCCGTACCCCTGTGCAGAAGAACACGGTAACGCACCGAAAACAATACGTTTCGGAAATACGAGTTCGTAGAACATTTTTATTGGCAATGAGGACACGTTGACCAGTATTGTCCTAATTGTACCAAATCCGTTTGAGGTTGTCTTTTTTCAGCATTAGCGGCAACTGCCGGATTTGACCCGCGGCAAAAACCACGTTATGAGTCCAATGAGCGGTAAATATGCACAGACTTCATACACAAATTCAATGCTGCGCCAATCCGCCAGAACTCCCAATAGAGC
>JAITQJ010000359.1 GCA_031288955.1 Planctomycetaceae bacterium
TTCACACCTTTTGCAGATAAATACGCAGCATTTCAGCGGCGACATCTTCGGCGGTCATCGTATCGGAAACGATGCGGCAGGCATCAGCCGGTTCCCGCAGCGGTGCCGTTTCACGTTCACTGTCCCGCTTGTCCCGTTCGGTGATTTGACGATAAACTTCATCGAACTGTTCAGCAGAGGCGTGCATTTCAGCAAGACGGCGGCGAGTCCGTTCTGCCGGTGAAGCAGTCAGATAAAATTTGCAAACGGCATCGGGAAAAACAACCATTCCCTGGTCGCGTCCTTCGGTTACTAATCCTTTGCCGGCAGCGAGAAATGCCCCGGCGATTTGCCGCTGCCACTGCACCATTAAACGGCGGATGACCTGATTACCGGCACTATACCGCGATTTTTCGGTTATTTCCGTTGTACGGACAGCATCAGTAACATCTTCGCCGTTCAGATACGTTCGTCCTTCGGCAACGTGAATGACGGCTTTTTCCGCCGCTGCCTCTAATTGCTGCGGAACATTCCAATCAAGTTGCTGCCGTAGAGCGAGCAGCGTTATTGCCCGGTACATTGAACCGGTGTCAAGATATTCAAACACCGTACCGGTCGCCTCGCTCAATTTCTTGGCAGTCAGTTTCGCAACGGTGCTTTTCCCCGCCCCTGCCGGTCCGTCAATCGTTATTACGTTCATTGTCTTGTAATTATACGGGAAAATTGCATTGTAAACAAAAAAATTCGCCCGTCAACAGAATTATCGGGAGTGCCTCTGAAAAACACATATCAGTCCGCTTAACCTTTGACATTTCCGGCGAAATGCGGTACTTTATCCTTAAAGCACGGAAAACCGCAGACACGGGAAATTCGATGAACAATGCCTCTTTAACCGAATACTGTTTAGACATTGCATTAAAAGCAAAAACGGCTTCGCTTTTGATGCCGTCTGTCAGCGGAGAACAGAAAAACAATTTTCTGACCTTCGCTGCCGAAATGACTGCCGAAAAAAAGGATTTCATTCTCGCTGAAAATAAAAAGGATTTAGATGCCGCTCCGTCTTTCGGTTTAACCCCCGCCGAAACTGACCGGCTGCTGCTTAATGAAAAACGTATCGGCGAGATGATAACCGCCCTGTATGAAGTCGCCGCTTTTCCCGACCCCGTCGGTTCTATCATCGAATCAACCGTACGTCCCAGCGGCATTGAGGTTCAAAAAGTCCGTGTACCGCTCGGTGTCGTTTTCTTTATCTATGAATCCCGTCCGAATGTTACAGCAGATGCCGCCGCCATCTGCGTCAAAAGCGGCAACGCTGTCATCCTGCGCGGAGGAAAAGAGTCCTTTCACAGTAACATTGCCATAGCGGATATTTTAACGCAAGCCGCCGAAAAAGCCGGTCTGCCGAAAAATGCCGTCCAACTTGTCCGCACAACTGACCGTGATGCCGTCGGGGCGTTTTTGAAAATGTCCGACAAAATAACGGTAACGATTCCCCGCGGCGGCGAAAGTTTAATCCGCCGTGTTGCTGCCGAAGCAACGATGCCCGTCATAAAACATTTTGCCGGCAACTGTCACGTGTATATTGACCAATTTGCCGATGCCGATGTTGCCGAAAAGGTGCTTGTCAATGCAAAATGCCAGCGTATGGGCGTTTGCAATGCAGCGGAATCGCTGGTCGTTCACCGTGCTGCCGCTGCAACGCTGCTGCCGCGGCTGGCAAAGGCATTGCTTGACCGGGGCGTTGAACTGCGGGGCTGTACGGAAAGTTGTCAGATTGTTACAGAAATGCTTCCGGCAGCGGAAAGCGACTTTAAGACGGAGTTTCACGGTCCTGTAATGTCGGTGAAAATTGCGGCAACGCTGGATGCGGCTATTGAACATATTAACCGTTTCAGCGACGGACACACAGAAGCAATCATCACGAAAGACTTGAACTCGGCAAGAGAATTCACAAACCGCATTGACAGCAGTGCGGTGATGGTGAACACGAGTACGCGTTTTAACGACGGCGGTCAATTCGGTTTAGGTGCGGAAATCGGCATCAGCACGGACAAGTTTCACGCCCGCGGTCCCTGCGGCATTAAGGAACTGACAACGTACAAATACATTGTGTACGGCAACGGACAGATACGGGAATAAGCAGCCGTCCAGAGTCAAATTTCTATCTTTGCTGCGTTGTCCACGTATTTTTCTATCGCTGGTGCGGGAATTTCCTTGATAAGCCGGTCAATAATGTCTTCGTTTGTCATTCCTTCCGCCTGTGCCTGAAAATTCGTACTAATCCGATGCCGCAGCACCGGTACCGCACACGCTCTAATATCGTCTATGGATACCGAAAAGCGTCCGTCCATTGCCGCCAACGCTTTACCTCCGTGAATCAAATACTGTCCCGCACGAGGTCCCGCCCCCCAATCCACCAAATCCTTAATAAACTTCGGCGATAAATCATCACGGGGACGCGTTGCCCGAACCAGACGAGCCGCATATTGAATAATATACTGGCTGACCGCAATGCTGCCGACCAATTTTTGCAGATTGAGAATCAACTTGCCGCTCATCACTTTGCGGACTTCCTCTTTTTCGCCCCGCGTCGTTGTTGTCAAAATCTTTTCCTCTTCTTCCAAAGTCGGATAGTCGATTTTGATGTTAAACATAAAGCGGTCGAGTTGCGCTTCCGGCAGCGGATACGTGCCTTCCTGTTCTATCGGGTTTTGTGTCGCTATCGTGAAAAACGGGTCGGGCAGTTGATACGTCGTTTGTCCAACGGTAACTTCCCGCTCCTGCATCGCTTGCAGCAGTGCCGCTTGTGTTTTCGGCGGTGTCCGGTTAATTTCGTCCGCCAGCAGAATGTTCGTGAACACAGGACCTTCGACGAAACGGAAATTACGTCTGCCGTTATCGTCCTCATCGAGAACCGTCGTGCCGGTAATGTCCGACGGCATTAGGTCGGGCGTGAACTGAATCCGCTTAAATTGAATGTCGAGAATCTGCGAAAGGGAACTGACCATCAACGTCTTGGCAAGACCGGGAACACCTTCAAGAAGGCAATGCCCCCGCGTAAAAATGGCGGCAAGGATTTGCCGGATAACGGGCGTTTGTCCAACGATAACTCTGCCGAGTTCGTCCTGCATCATTCGGCAATGCTGTCCGAATTCCTTTAAGACATCGCCCAGATTGCGCTGCGCCTTCGGTTGATTCGGCGGCGGCGGTTGCGGCGGGGACGGCGGCGGTTGCGGCGGGATGCTCATTGATTTGACAAATTGACCGATATGTGATACGATTGACTGCCAGAAACGTATTATCAATTCCTAATCGGCTTTTGTCAATTCGATACGGCTATGTCAAAGAAAAACAACGAAACGCAACCGGAAAAGAACAGCGGAACTGCCGGCAGAACTGCCGGTGAAACGTCAAAATTGCAAAAACAGGATACCGGAAAACGCCGTGATTTTCTCAAAATTGCGGTCGGCAGCGGAATCGGCGTGTGTGCGGTCGGCGCACCGATTTGTGCCGCTGCCCGGCTGGTTACCGCACCGGTCTTTGCGGAAAGTGCCGCCGGAAAATTTTACACCGTTGCCGCTCTTGATACGCTTTCCGAAACGCCGCAGAAATTCTTCATCACCGATGATAAAGAAGACGCTTGGATGAAAATGCCGAATCAGAAAATCGGCTCGCTGTTCCTCCGCAAGTCGGGAGATGAGGTGCAGGCGTTTCATTCGCTTTGTCCGCACGCCGGTTGTATGATTCAGAGCGGTGTGAAAAAGAATCCGAAGACGGGCAGCGAGGAACCGCTGTTTTATTGTCCGTGCCACGCCGCCCATTTTGGGCTGGACGGCAAACGGCTGGACGGCGTTTCGCCCCGTGATATGGACACATTGGAAACGAAAGTCGAAAACGGCAAAGTGTTGGTTAAGTTCCAAAACTTCGCCTTCGGTACAGCAAAGAAATAGCACTTGTGTCAGCGTTGATTTTGACGACGGGCAGAGAACGATATGAAAATCATTCACACCGCTGACCTGCATATTGGTCAGACTTTTCACAGTCATTCCCGGCAGAATGACCACCTTCATTTTTTTGCTCAACTGAAATCGCTCATCGCCGAACGGCAGACGGACGTTGTCCTCGTTGCCGGCGATGTGTTCGATACGGCAAATCCGTCGGCGGAGGCGCAATCGCTGTTTTACCGGTTTATATCCGATGCCGTTCGGGAAAATCCCGGGCTGCAAATCGTCATCACGGCAGGCAATCACGATTCTGCTGCTCGTCTGGAGGCACCGAATCCGCTTTTAGAGTCCTGGAATGTTACCGTTCGCGGGACGGTCAAACGCAATGCCGACGGAACAATCGATTACCGGAATCTTGTCATTCCGCTTATGGTCAAAGGTGCGCCGGCAGGTTGGTGTTTGGCGGTTCCGTATCTTCGGCAGGGCGATTATCCGCCGGCAGAAGATTATTCGCAGGGCATCGAAATGTTTTACCGCGGGTTATATGAAGCCGTTACCGATAAATCGCTGCCGGTTATTGCTATGGGACATCTTCACGCCGCCAGTGCCGACTGTTCAAAAGATGACCGTTCCGAACATCCTATCGGCGGCATCGAAGGTGTTTCGCCGTCTGCCTTTTTACCGGAGTTTGCTTATACCGCATTGGGGCATCTGCATCGTCCGCAGCAGGTTGGCAGGAGGAAAAATGTCCGCTATTGCGGCGCACCGCTGCCGATGTCCTTTGCTGAAATAAAATACAGACGGGGCGTTACGGAGTTGACGCTTGACACAAACGGTATTCAAATCGAACATATCGAAATGGAACCGCTTGCCGCTTTACAGCGGATTACGGCGGAATCCGTTGACGAGGCGTTGGAGCAACTGCGTCAGTTGCCGAAGGCAGACGATTTCCCGCCGGATACGCTGCCGTTTCTGGAAGTTGCCGTTAAATGGAACGGACCTGACCCTGCGCTGCGTTATAAAGTTGACGAGGTACTAAAAGACAAGGCAGTCCGGTTAGCAAGGCTGGACTACACTCCGCCGAAACCGGACGGCGGTTCCGAGCCGATGGTATTTGCGGAAATGCAGACTCGTGATGCCAAAGAACTCGTAATAGAAATCGCCCAAAAGGAATACAACCGCAAATACGGCAGCGATTTGCCGTCCGCAATGCAGACATTGTTACAAGAAGTTATCAGCGGAATTATTTAGCCGCCGTTTTATGAAAATACTATCCGTCAGCGGAAAAAATTTAGCGTCCCTTGCCGAAGAATTTCGTCTGGACTTTACAGAAGAGCCGCTTGCGTCGGCAGGCATTTTTGCGATAACCGGCGAAACAGGTTCGGGCAAGTCAACGATTCTCGATGCGCTTTGTCTTGCCCTGTATAGTAAAATACCGCGGTTAGAATCTGCCGGTACAGCAAAGATTCCCGATGTCAAAGACCAGACCATCACTCTTGAGAACCCGTGTTCCATACTCCGCAAAGGAACAACCGAAGGTTATGCCGAAGTGCAGTTTTTAGCCGTTGATGGTAAACGTTACGCTTCCGCCTGGTCGGTCAGCCGAACGAAAAACGGAACATTGAATTCGGCAAAAATCAGCGTCCAGAATCTGTCCGACAATAAACCGCTGCAAGGCACGAAAAAGGAATTGTTACAGCAACTCGAAACGCTGCTCGGTTTGTCGTTCGGGCAATTTACACGTTCCGTTCTTCTTGCACAGGGCAGTTTTGCGGCGTTCCTCAAAGCCGGGGACGCAGAGAAAGCCGAAATCCTTGAAAAGTTAACCGGTACAGAAATCTATTCGGAAGTTTCACAGCGGATTTATGAAAGGACAAGCGAGGCAAAAAAAGAAGTTGAGACGATAAAAAGCCAAATCGATGCCGTCCAGATGCTTTCCGAAGAAGACGTATTGAAACTCAACGGCGAAGCCGAAACGCTGCAAAACGAAATTCAAACGCTTGAGAAAAAAAGGGATACCCTGACGAAAACGAAAAATTATCTTGCCGAAAAAACGAAACTTGAATCGGCACTGGCACAGGCAGAAACGGAGTTGCACGCTGCCGACGCTGCCGTTGAACAAGCGAAACCGCGTGAAGATTTCATCAAACAAATTGAAACCGCTCAGGAAATTCGCGACGACTTTAACGCCTTGCAGAGAACGAAGGAGCAACTCGCTGAACACAAGGAAACACTGGCACGTAAATCAGCGGACGAGACGAACGTCAGCGTCCATCTAACACAGGCGGAAAACGAATTCAAACGCTGCGGTGAAGAATTAGAACAAATCCGGCAAGAGTTTGACAAAATTAAGCCGGATATAGACGAGGCGAAAAAATTAGATGTTCGTGTAACAGAAAATGAAAAACATTACGCTGCCGCAAGTAAGGAGGACGAATCGGCAGCAAACGCCGTACAAACGCTTGAAGAGAAAATCGCCGGTATTCAAGATGCCGCTGCCGGGGCGCAACGCCGTAAGGAAACGGCTGAATCCTGGATTGCTGAACACCGGCATTACGAACCGCTTGCCGCTCAAAAGGAGTTCATCCTCGCCAAAGTAAAGGAATATAAAAAGGCGAAAAAAGACATCAGAGACAATCAAAAGACGCTGGACACCAACGGCAAGGCGTTAGAAAAAGAAAATGCTGAATTAGAACATCTCAAAACGGAATTAGAGCGGTTGAATCATTTGCTGCCTGCGGAAATAGCGGTGCTTCGGGCAAAGTTACGGGACGGCAAACCGTGTCCCGTCTGCGGTTCGCTGCATCATCACGTTTCCCAACAAAGCGAATCGCAAACGCTGGAGGAACAAAAAATTAACGACGGCAAAAAAGATACTGCACAAAAAATCATTGATGCCGAAACAGCCGTTCAGCAGCGGCGGACACAAACAGCACAAACGCAAACGGCACTCGAAAAGGATACCGAACGTCAAAACGAGGCGGTTGCGGTGCTGAAACAGTTCTTGCCCGAAACGGCAGATTTAGACGGCGGCGGTTTGGCAGCGCAAATCGAAACGCAGGCAGACGAATGGAAGTCTAATACCGCCGGGCTTGCCGATGCCGAGAAAAATATCAACGCCAACAAACCGCTTCTGGAAAGCGAAACGGAAAATCTGGCGAAAGCACGGCGGGATTATCAGACGAAACAGTCGCAGAAAGCGGCGGCTCTTGCCGATGTAACGGCGTTGCGGCAGAAACGTGCCGGTCTTCTGGGCGGACAAAAAACCGATGAAGCGGAAAAGACGTTAGAAGAAAAACAGAAGACTGCCGCTGAAAACGTGAAAGTTGCCGAAGAGAAAAAAAACACACTGGCACAGCAGCAAGCCCGATTAAAGGGCGAAACCGAACAAATACTCGAAGCGGTTAAAAGCAGCGAAACACAGCAGCAGCGTTTGCAAAACAACGTGTCCGATTGGCTTAACGGACACGAAAATTTCAGCGGACAGCAGTTAGCACAATACTTTGCCGAACCGCCGCAGCAACTCGAAAACGAAAGAAAAGCGTTAAAAGATTTGCGGTCGGCGCAAACTCAAGCCGCCTCTGTGTTTAACGAACGGAAAAATAATCTCGCAAAACATTTGACGGAGTCTCCGGTACCGGAATCTCCGGGACCGGAGTCTCCGGAACCGGAATATCCGGTAAAAGCGGAGTCAATTATTTCCGGCTCGTTAGACGAGGAGTTAAGCAAAACCGAAACGCTTCTTAACGATAACCGGAACCGGACGGCGGAAATCAATGCCGCTCTCAAAGACAATGACGAAAAGAACCAGCGTGCCGGAAAACTTCGTACGGAGTTCGATGCCAAAACAGCGGCGGCAGAAAACTGGAGCCGATTAAACACCGTGTTCGGTTCGGCAGACGGGGCAAAGTTTAAGAAAATTGCTCAACAGTACACGCTTGACCATCTTTTGGCATACAGCAACAAACATTTAGAAGATTTGAATCCGCGGTACCGTCTGCTCAGAGTTGCCGACTCGATGTCTTTGCTGGTTATTGACCTCGATATGGGCAGCGAACAGCGGGCGGTGCAGTCGCTTTCCGGCGGAGAATCGTTCCTCGTTTCGCTGGCATTAGCGTTGGGTTTGTCGTCGTTTTCCTCGCACCGGATGAACCTTGAATCGCTGTTTATTGACGAAGGCTTCGGGTCGCTTGATTCCAACACGCTTTCGGCGGCAATGGAATCGCTGGAACAATTACAAAATCAGGGACGCAAAATCGGCATCATATCACACGTTGACGTAATTAAAGAACGGCTGGGAGTCAAAGTTTGTGTAACAAAAACCTCCGGCGGGTCGAGCCGGATAACCGTTACGGCGGGTCATTGAGATTGCCGCGGTAAAACGGATGGCAGCGGCAAAGACGTTTTATGCTCCGCCAGGTGCCGCGCACCGCCCCGTATTTTTTTACCGCCTCAATCATATACGTGCTGCAAGTCGGTTCAAAACGGCAAACGTGCGGCAGAAAGGGACTAATACAACGTTTGTAAATCACAACGCAAAATATCAGCAAAGTCTTCATTCGTTAATATACCCGTTCGGTTTTGAACTTTGCGGGGTTACGGCAGCGGTCGAGGCGCGGACGTTCGCCTCTTTTGAACGTTATATCGGCAGCGGTATGCACGGAGTAATGACGCACCTTGCCGGACAGGGCGAAGCACGGCGGCATCCCCGGTCAATTCTGCCCGGTGTCAGGTCGCTGATAATGCTTGCCGTACCGTACGCAGCCGTTCTCGGCAGCGAACCGCATCCGGTAAAACAGTTAACCGGTATTGCCGAATACGCACGCGGTATCGATTATCATACCTGGATACGGCGGCGTTTCAAGATGCTGATAAGCGTTTTGCAGGAAAAATACACCGATGCCCGTTTTCGCGGTGTTGTTGATACGGCACCGCTTCTGGAAAAGGAATTTGCCGCCGCTGCCGGTCTGGGATTTATCGGTAAAAACACGTTACTTATCAATCCGCACTGCGGCAGTAAAATCTTTCTCGCGGCGGTGCTTACAACGGCAGTGCTTACAGCGGCAGAGAGAGATGAAGCGGAGGTGAACACTCCCGCCCCGTTATGCGCTGCGGCTTCCTGCGGCAACTGTACCCGCTGTCTTGATGCGTGTCCGGCAGGAGCATTGGTCGAACCGTACGTGCTGGATGCCCGGCGGTGTATCAGTTACCGCAATCAGTTCACCGCCGAAGACACCGGAAACTCTTTTTTCGGCTGCGATATTTGCCAAAATGTTTGTCCGCATAACCGGCACATTCCGCATACAGCGGAGGGAAATGTTGACCCGTTTATGCTGGATGCAGAAACTTTGCGGGTGATGACGAAAGGTTCACCCGCCGAACGAAGACATCGGGGAGTATAACCGGATTTTTCGCTATACAGCGAGTATTTGAAACAACCCGCTGCCGGACAATTTTTCACAATTACGCCGCAGGGAAAGACGAAAAACGATACTAGGAGTATGGAATTTCAAATGGATGATTTGTTCCTATCCCCTCATCAATCACACAAGTAAAGGATTACCGCTATGTCTGGACTCTACGTTCGTTCCAATGCACAATCGCTCATATCCCAGCACCAACTGACCCGGTCAATGGGCGAATTAAGCACTATCTTAACACGCTTAAGTACGGGACTGCGTATCAATTCGGGAAAAGACGACCCCGCAGGATTGA
>JAITQJ010000059.1 GCA_031288955.1 Planctomycetaceae bacterium
ACATCGAAGACGGCACTGCGTTCTTCTTTGTTGCGTCCGAGAACGGCAGGATTACGGAACGATAATTTCGTAATCTGATGGTGTTCCGGCAGCAGCGTATTCAGGAAATCAATGAGCAAGTCCTTATTCGCTTCTTCGCCGAATAACTTCTTGAAACCAAAATCAGTGTAAGGATTAATGTAGCGGGACATTACAAACTCCAGCCGTATTATACTGCATCTTTTGCAGTCTTGACAGAAAAAAAGGCGGCAGCGGCTCTGAAAAACATAAAAAAAACCGGTAAAATTCTCTTGACTTCTTTGATGCCCCGATTAAAATGGTGTTGTGTTTTGTAAACTTTAACCCTAAAACAATTATGAGAACACTGCTACCCGCACTGTTGGCAACAGCCGTTTGCTGTTTTGCCGTTCCCGGAGCCGGATGTGTCCGCCTCTCTGCCGCCGATGTTCCGCCGGTACTCGACCAATACCTCAAAGCCAATGACGGGGTATTTGAGTGGAAAGTCGCCGAAGAACTGAAGTCGCCTCTGCCGGGTGCCAAATTGACGCTCCTCGAAATCACCTCGCAAAAATGGCACGACACTGTTTGGAAACACTATATGGTCGTTTCCGTACCGAACAACGTCGAGAATTTGGATTACGCTATGATGTACGTCACCCTCGGCAGAATCGGTCAGAAGCCGAACAAAGCTTCCGATATGATGATGGCATCCGTATTGGCTAGTTCGGCGAAGATGCCGATTTGCATTTTGTATCAGGTGCCGAATCAGCCGCTCGACCCCCGTAAAACGGCGAAAAACGACGGACAATGGACCGAAGACGATTTAATCGCCGAAACGATTTTGAAAGCACTGGAAACAAAAGACCCGACTTGGGTTGCACTGCTGCCGATGACCAAAAGCGTCATTAAAGGAATGGATGCGGCTCAGCAATTTCTCAAAAAGCAGTACACCCTTGACACAAACAGTTTCATCGTCGGCGGGGCAAGCAAGCGGGGCTGGACAACCTGGCTTGTTGGTGCTGCGAGAGACCCGCGGGTTGTCGGCATTATGCCGATTATTTACAATAACTTGAATTTGGCGGCGCAGATGAACGGGCAAATTCAGACTTGGGGCGAATTCAGTCCCCGCATTGCCGAGTACACCAGCCGCAAGATTTTTGAAAAAGGCGAAGTGCCGGCGGACTTTAAGTTGCAGGCGATGAAAATCATCGACCCGTATTTTTATCTCGACCGCATTACGATTCCGAAGTTGCTGATTCACGGGGCAAATGACCCGTATTGGCTCGTTGATGCGACGAAACATTACTGGAATGAAATACAGGGACCGAAGTTCCTGGTAACCGTTCCGGGAGTTGGTCATCAGGACTTGGACAAGCCGGAAAATCTGATGAAGATTTTGCCGACCGTCGGCGTGTTCTGTCATTACGTTGCCGCCGGCGGCGATTGGCCTATGCTGGAATGGGATTTGAATGACCAAGGCAAAGAGTGGCAGGTAACGATTCAAACGGAAATTCCTGACACGAAAAAAGTTCTCTGGACGGCATACTGCGATGACAATAAGTTCGTCAAAGACGAACCGAATCGGGTGGAGTGGAAGTCGAAGGAAGTCGGC
Organism: Planctomycetaceae bacterium; assembly: GCA_031288955.1. Taxonomy (GTDB): domain Bacteria; phylum Planctomycetota; class Planctomycetia; order Pirellulales; family Thermoguttaceae; genus WRKP01. The sequence continues at coordinate 1,613 of JAITQJ010000059.1, forward strand.
TCCGGCGATGTTATCACGGTTACAAAACCGGAGAAGGGACACATTGCGTTCTTCATCGAATTGCAGTCGCTTATTGACGGTCAGAAGTTCTGGGTTACTACGGAGGTCTGGAGATTCTAACGGAAACGGAACGGCTGTACGAAAAGTATATGCGCCGTGCTTTGCAGGAAGCGCAGGCGGCGATGGACGAGGACGAAGTTCCGGTTGGGGCGGTTATCGTTCGTGCCGATGGTCGGGTGATTGCATCCGACCATAACCGGCGTGAACAGTTGCGCGACCCGACGGCGCACGCCGAAATACTGGCAATAACACAAGCGGCAGCGGCGGAGGATTCGCGGCGGTTAGACGGTTGTACGCTTTTTGTAACACTGGAGCCGTGTCCGATGTGTGCCGGAGCGGTATTGCAGGCGCGAATCAAGACGGTGGTCTTCGGAGCGGCAGACAAAAAGGCGGGCGCAGTTTGTTCGCTTTATGAATTGTTGTCGGACAGCCGGATGAATCACCGCTGCGAAGTCATCGCGGGCGTTTTGCCGGAACCGTGCGGCAGTATTTTAACGCAATTTTTTCAAAAGCAGCGGGCGGCGGGAAAGAAATAGCCGCTCCGCCGGTCAACGAATCAGGAAGCCGGAAGACAAAGCGAATTGAATGTTATAACCGCCGGTACTGCCGTCGATGTCTAGCACTTCGCCGCAGAAATAGAGACCGCGAACCAATCGGGACTCCAGCGTTTGGCGTTCGACTTCCGTTAAATCAACGCCGCCTGCCGTTGCCATCGCCTCGTGCCAGGTACCGCATTGCTGCACCGAAAACGTACATCGTGTCAATGCCGACTCCAATCTTTGCCGCTGCAAGCGGTTTGTTTCCGCCGCCGCTTGTGTTACCGGTATATCAAGGAGCCGGAATAATTGCAGCAGAAACGTTTCCGGCAGTCCCAAAGTTTGCAGTACGTTTTTCAACGTCCGCTTGCCGCTGTACAAATCCGGCGATAATTTTTCAGGCGGTATTAGTTGCAAACGGATAATATCCCCCGATTCTATTAACCGGCTCGCATCAAGAATACCGGGACCGGAAAGACCGGTATGTGTCAGCAGCACACTGCCGCAGCGTTTTGCCGACACTTTACCGTTATGGACAATCTGGAACGGTATATCGGCAAATGCCGTTCCAGCCGATTCGCTAAAAGCGTAATCCCGAACGCTGACCGCCGTCAACGCCGGTTTTACCGTAACGATGCGGTGTCCAAACGATTCGGCAAGACGGTAACCGTTGCCGTCCGAACCCGTTGCCGGATAAGACTGACCGCCGGCGGCAATGATGAGACTGTCTGCCGTAACGGTACCGCTGTTCGTCTCAATACGGAAACCGTCATTTCCTTTTTCGGCACATTGAACACACGTATTGGTAACAAGTTGTCCGCCGGACTGTCCGAGTTTGCGAAGCAGCGCATTAAGAATATCTTTCGCCTGCATTGACTTCGGAAAGACTTTACCGTCGCGGCGAATCCAGAGCGGTACGCCGGCATCGGCAAAGAACCGCATCACGGCTTCGTTATCGAAATGATATAGAGCCGGTCTGACGAAGCGTCCCTGTTGTGCGCTGCCGTAATGTGTCAGAAAATCGCTGACCGAACCGCTGTGCGTGACGTTGCATTGTCCCTGACCGGAGAGGAGCAATTTTTTACCGGCAGTGTTATTGCGTTCGAGAACGGTAACGTGATGCCCGCATTGCGCTGCCGCAATTCCCGCCGCCAACCCCGCCGGTCCCGCACCGATAACAACGATTGAACGCTTCACTAGACTTGTTCTATAACCTGTGCTAACTATAGCACAGACAGGTTTTGTCCGCAAGAGCAAGAGGTGCATTTGAACTCAACAGAACATCACGCCCTAATCGTCAACTTTTTTGGGCTTCGGGGATTTACGTTCAACGGATTTTTCGGGCTTTTCGGGTTTTTCGGATTTTTCAGGCTTTTCCTGTGCCTTTGCTGCCGTATCGCCGGACTTCGGGGCGGGGGATTTTTTTGTGTCGGTGTTTTTCGTGGTGTCGCCTCGTGTTGCGAGATGTGCTTCCAATTTGGCTTGTGTTTTGGCAAGTCTTTCTTGGACGCCGGCAAGTTCTCTTTGGGCGCTGGCAAGTTGTTTTTTGTCGTAGTCATTTAACAATATATCGATTTTT
>JAITQJ010000151.1 GCA_031288955.1 Planctomycetaceae bacterium
GCCGGCGGTATCATTACCGACTGGGGTAATCATCATATTGATATTGCGTGCTGGGGAATGGACGTTGAGAATACCGGACCGGTCTCGGTTGAGGCGCGGGGCATTTTTCCCAATGAAGGCAGACCGGATTGCTTTAACACGCCGGACAGATTTTATTCGGCGATGAAATATCCGAACGGCGTAGAGTTGTTCTTTTATTCGACACTGCACGAAAAGCCGAAGTTTGGTGATACGACCAGCCATCAGGAAACGGCGAAAGAGCAATTCGATTATCTTTTCGGCAGCGATTGTCCGGCAGATGTACACGAGAATAAACGTAACGGCATTATGTTTATCGGCGATAAAGGGCGGGTGTTTGTCAATCGGGGCGGTCTTTTCGGCAAGCCGGTTGAGGAATTGAAGGAGAATCCGCTGCCGGACAGTATTGACGGGAAGCCGCGCTGGAAAGTCAAGCCGAGCAGCGACCATTTTCGTAACTTTTTCGATTGTGTCCGCAGCCGGGAGGAACCGGTTGCACCGGCACGCATTGAACACCGGTCGGTAACGGCGTGTCATTTGACGAACATATCGATTCGTTTGGGCGGACGCAAACTGCAATGGGACTCCGTGAAGGAGGAGATTATCGGCGATACGCAAGCGAACGCAATGCTCCGCCGCGAACAACGTAAACCCTACGGAATTGACGGTTGATAGCGGCGTTAAAAACTAACCTTTGGAGCATTGCGTTCGCTTTGGTTTTCGGTGATGAATAGTGCTGCTTCGCCGAAGTTGAACATACCGGCGATGATGTTCGACGGAAATGTCTCTCTGCTCGTGTTATATCTGGTTACGGCATCGTTGTATGCCTGACGGGAAAACGAAACTTTGTTTTCCGTTGAAGTCAATTCCTCTTGCAGGGCGAGCATATTTTGGTTCGCCTTCAAGTCGGGATAGGCTTCTGCAACCGCCATCAATCGGCTTAACACACCGGTCAATTCGCCTTCGGCTCTGCCTAATGTTTGGATTGCCTGCGGATTGCCGGGGTCGGCAGCCGCCTGATTAGAGGCATTATAAGCGGTGTTTCGGGCATTGATAACCGCCTCTAGTGTTTCGCGTTCGTGCTTGATGTAACCCTTGACGGTTTCGACAAGATTCGGTATCAAATCGTAACGGCGTTTTAACTGTACATCAATTTGTGCGAAAGCATTTTTGTACAGATTGCGCAGCGTTACAAGCCCGTTGTACACACCGATAACCCAAAGAATCAGCACCAGCAAAAAGGCGCAAACAACAATAACTCCGGTAAGCATCGTTTTCTCCTATAATCGTAGATGGATGCCATTATACCATTCGCCGCCGAAAAAACAACCGAATGTGTTTTACAATCTGCGCAGAGGCTTGACAAATAGCGGTGAACGGGGGACAATACGGGTTCACCGCACAAAACCTTGTCCCAATGGAACGTTATCCGCACCTCAAAGACACCGACAGCGAACTCTACCGCCTTATCAAGCAGGAAGCCGAATACGAGGCAGCAACACTCAAAATGATTGCCTCCGAAAGTTACGCTTCGTACTCCGTACTCGAAGCCTGCGGTTCCACGCTGACCAATAAATACGCCGAAGGTTATCCCGGTGCCAGATACTACGAAGGCAATGAAATCGTTGACCAAATCGAAAACCTTGCCATCGAGCGCGGAAAACAACTCTTCGGTTGCGAACATATCAATGTCCAGCCTTACAGCGGTTCGCCGGCAAATCAAAGCGTTTATCGTACACTCCTGAAAACCGGCGATAAGTTGATGGGAATGCCCGTACCGAGCGGCGGACATCTGACACACGGCTGGAAAGTCAACTTTTCCGGCAGTGATTACGTGCAAGTGCCGTACGGACCGTCCCCGGAAACCGGTAAATTTGATATGAATCAAATTCGGGAAACGGCATTAAAAGAACGTCCGAAAATGATTTGGGTCGGGGCAACGGCGTATCCGCACAAAATCGAATACAGCGATTTCAAAGCCGTCGCCGATGAAATTGATGCGTATCTTGTTGCGGACATAGCACACATTAACGCTTTAATTATCGCTGGTGTTCATCCCGACCCCGTACCGCTTTGCGATATTGTAACGAGTACGAGCCATAAAATGCTGCGGGGACCGAGAGCCGGTTTCGTGATGTCCAAGACCGATGACCGCCATAAGGCAAAATACAATCCTGAGAGCAAATTGAATTTATCGCAGCGTGTTGACCGGGCGGTATTTCCGGGCTTGCAGGGCGGACCGCATCTGAATGTCATCGCCGCAATGGCAGCGGCATTTAAGGAAGCGTTGACACCGGAATTCAAAGCGTACGGCGTTCAGATTGCCAAAAATGCAAAGATGTTAGCGGAGGCATTGCTCGAAAAAGGATACGCTTTGGCAGGCGGCGGAACGGACACGCATTTATTGATATTGGATTTTCGCCGTGAGGAATTTACCGGCAAAGATGCCGCCAAAGCGTTGGCGAAGTCGGGCATTATCGCCAACTTCAATATGGTGCCGGGCGACCCCCGCAGTCCGTTTGTTACAAGCGGTGTGCGGTTGGGAACGCCGTCGTTGACGGCAATGGGAATGAAAGAAAACGATATGCGGAAAGTTGCCGGTTGGATTGACCGGGTATGTAAAAATATCGTCCGCATTGACGAGCAAGCCTCTCAAATCCGCGGTGAAATAGCCGAATTCTGCAAAGGCTTCAAAGTACCGGGATGTTGTTAGACACAGCGGCGGGCGGTATTTCTCCGTCCGTTTGATTCTCGTCTTTCTTTTTTTACGTCTTTACGCTATAATAGCGGGAGTTCACTCTCCGCCGGATAAATAATAAATAAATATGCCGGTTTTCGTTAATGTACAAGAAATTGCAAATTGTCTATGTCGTCCCCTCCAGATACGATGACGACGGCTACGCCGTCCGTTGGGTAAAGGGTGTCGTCCCTTCCAACTCGCTCGCCGTCCTCAAAAGTCTCACCCAAAAAATAATCAACAATAACGGAATCTGCGGCAAAAATGGTGAACCCGTCGAAACAACGTTGACGGCTTACGATGATAACGTCGAAAAGATTCCCTTCGCCAAAATTGCCCGTCAAAACCGTCTCGCCGACACCAAAGTCATTGTCGGTATAGTCGGCGTGCAGTCCAATCAGTTTCCGCGTGCTGCGGACATTGCTCTCCAATTCCGCAAACTCGGTGTCGATGTTCTCATCGGCGGATTCCACGTCACCGGTATTCTCGCCCTCTTTGATGTTCCTTCACCGGAACTCCAAAACCTCATCGACAACGGCGTGACTCTGGTCGTCGGTGAAAGTGAAACTCCCGGTACATTAGAACAGGTCTTCGGCGATGCCCTCAACGGCAATTTACAATCAGTGTACCGTTTTCCCAAAGCCCCCGATTTGACCAATGCTCCCGTGCCGCAAGCCGACCCGCGGTACATTGACCATTTCGGCGCACATTGGGCTACCATTGACTCCAGCCGCGGTTGTCCCTTCGGCTGTAACTTCTGCACCGTTATCAATATACAAGGACGAAAAATGCGCTGCCGCTCTGCCGAAGCCGTTGTTGATACCGTCCGAAACAATGCCCGAAAAGGCGTGGACAATTTCTTTTTTACCGATGATAATTTTGCCCGAAGTGCGCATTGGGAAGCGATATTTGACGGTCTTGCCGAGATACGTTCGCAGTATAGCATCGCCTTTATGATGCAAATTGATACGCAGGCGGCGAAGATTCCAAACTTCGTTGAAAAGGCGAAGAAGGCGGGCTGCCGAATGGTATTCGTCGGAATGGAAAGCGTCAATCCCGATAACATTGCCGCTGCCGGTAAAACGCAGAATCACGTCGAACAGTACCGCGAAATGGTACTGCGCTGGCAAAATTCTGACGTACTCGTTCACGTCGGTTACATAATCGGTTTTCCGAATGATACAATGGAATCGGTGCAGCGCGATGTTGTTTTTTTGCGGGACCACGTCGGTGTGGACATCGCTTCATTCTTTATGATGACTCCGCTGCCGGGGTCGGTCAATCATAAGGAAATGCTTGAACACGGCGAATACATCGACCCCGACTTGAACAAATATGATTCGTTTCACGAAACGTTCCGTCATCCGAAGATGCAGCCGGGCGAATGGCAGGCGGCAACGCAGTTAGCATTCCGCGAATTTTATACGAAGGAACATTGTGCGGCGATTTTGCGGCGGGTACCGGGTGAACATTATTGGCTGATGTTCTGGAATCTGATTTGGTACCGCTACAGCGGCGTATTTTCCGGCACGCATCCGATGATGACGGGCTTTTTCCGCTGGAAGAATCGTCTTGACCGGCGACCGTGTTTCCCGCGTGAAAACATTTTTCAATTCGGCTGGCGTTGGGTGAAAGATTTCGTTTGCGATGCGCAGTCATACATCAAACTGTTTTTCGAGTTTCAGGAAATTTGGTGGCTGACCCGCAAGCAACTTGCCGCAAAGACGCTTACGCATACCATTACGGAACAAACGGCGAAGGAGCCGATGGGCGGTATATTGGCGAAACGTTTTAAGTATCTTATTCCGCTGGCTCAATTCAAGGAGCATTGGGAGCCGCTTAAACAGCGCGTTGCGGAGTATAATTGGCAAGGGCATTACGAGGCAGCGGTTCAGGAGTTGGTCAATGCGCTGACGGCGGTGAAGTCGCGGCTCTTTGGTATGCTTCCGCTGCCGAATATGAACGAGGCATCCCGCAAAGATGTCGAGGTTATAACGGAGAATATCGACACGTGTTTAACGGAGTTGGAGCGTGAACCGGCAAGTCCGGCACTGGTTTATCGGGCGGAGCAGTACATACACGACAAGGTGTTGGTACATTATGATGCAGCGGCAAGCCGCTGTGTGAAGTTGCGCCGGGAAGTGAACATTTGGCGGCGTAATGCGTTAAATCACTTGAAAGGCGGCAGGATAGTCCGCAGCGGAGCGGGATTGATTCGCCGTCCGTGGCTTGCCTTTGTTGAGGCGTATTTATCAACGCGATTTTGCATCGCTGCGTTCCGTAAAGAAATGTAAAACGGTGATGTCCGTTAAAATTATAGGTACACCGCGCCGAAATGATTATTACGCTATTTATCTTAATGCCGGCTGTTTGTCTGTTTATGCTGACTAATATCCTTGCCGGCTGTTTTCTTGCTGTTCATTTCGGCTACGGACCGCCGGATTGGAAACGGGGACTCAATCTTCTCGTCCGCCTGACTGTTTTGCAAAAAAAATATAACGCCCTGCGAAAAAAAATCGTCGAAAAATATCCGGCATCGGAAAAAGCGTTCAAACTGCTGCGTGTTCCTGAAAAAATCAGCCTCGTTCCCGTTGTACAGGTTTTGAAATCCGAAGAGACAACCGAAGCGGACGGCAGTCCAAGCCGAAAAAATGCCGATGCCCCGCTTGAAGACCCCGTTTCAGAATCCGAATTAGACACCGCCGCTGCCGGCGGAACCGAACGGGAAAAACCGGAAACCGAACAGATGTTCTTCGATAAAAATCTCGAAGAGACTCTGATGGACAAAGGAACAAAAGCGTGGCTCGTCAATGACAGTAAAATTGAAACGGCTTTAATCAAACTCAACGCGGTACAGATGCAAAGCGGACGTTTCACCGCTCAACTTGACGAAAAAATTCGTGCCGGCGGAAGTGCCGTTACAAAAGAAAAAATTGTTCGTTTTATCGAAGAGTTAAAGGAAGATTGTAAAAATTTCCTTTCCTCGCAGCGGTCAGCAAGTGCCGAAATTGAAAAGCGGATAGACGAGTTCGGCGATTTGAAACCGAAGGTTGAAGAGATGCGGAACATTTCGCAGCAGCAGCGGCAGACCGTTGAATCTGCTCTGCAAGGATTGGATGGAATTGCCGAGGCGAGCAGTCCCGAAGTCAGCGCAAAAATGCTGTTACAGGAATTGAACGGACTGCGTCCTGCGAGGCATAAACTTCGGGATATGCGGGAACAGGTTTTTGTCCGTTTGGCTAGTAAGGGAAATCAACTGGGTGAGGTGCCGAAACAGTTGTACGCCGATGAATTATCGGGTTTGCGGGGACGCATCGGTTTGGAAGTGGTGCTGGCGGATTGGTGGAAGCAGAAGTACAACGAGGACAAAAAATGTTCGCTGGCATTGTTTGACTTTGTGAAGTTCGGTGATGTGAATAAGAAGTGCGGCATTTTGCTTTGCGATAAAATTATCCGGTATTTTGGAGAGACACTGAAGGGACAATTTACGGCGGCGGATTTAACGGGCGTGTATTCGGGTAATTGTTTTATGGCGGCATCGCATCAGTTGAGTCTTGAAAAGATGACGGAGAAGGCGGAGGAGATTCGGCAGCAATTCGAGAAGACATCGTTTAGACTGCCGGAGCGGGAAGTGAGTGCCGCGCTTAAAATGACGGCGGCGGTTATCGAGCCGTCGGCAACGCTTGAGTCATCATTGTCAGCATTGGAGTCGGCGTTAGGAGCAGCGAAGCGGGACGGTGGAAGCCGGTTGTACGTATGCGTTTCCGGCGGCGAACCGGTCAAAGCGGAAGTAAAGGATTATCACGCCGAAACCGTCGAAGCAGTGCTTGAGTAAAAGATGTAAAAAACATCGGACAAAAAACGTCAGAGCCGCAATCGCAAGACGGCGGAACGAAATGAAGAATGAATAACGAAGATACCGGTTATCCGTTTTCTTTCATTATTCATTCTTAACTATTCATTACCTCATTACCGTCTGCGTCTTGCAAGTCCCAGTCCTGCCAAGCCTAAACCGAAAACAATCAGCGTTGCCGGTTCAGGAGTTTCCGACGGAGGTACAGTAAGTTGGACATTGGCAGTAACCGTTGCTGACAGATTCAACCCAGTTGAATTTACGCTGTCATTGGGACTGTTGCCGTTCGTGTTATGAACGACAATAACAAAATCGTTCAGTGCTTGAATATTAACTTCAAAGTTAAACTTTTTCGCACCGCTGTTCCACTCGCCTTGCTCTGCATTGGAAGCGGAAAACGGGTCTGAAAACGAATACAGTTCCTCACCGTTCAGGTAGATATGGGCAATATAATCATCTGAAAAAGCCGTGAACGAAATCGTACCTGTCAAAGACGTTACGCCATCAGCATAGTCTGCCGCAAGCGAAAATTTATACAGGTAGTAACCATTTGCTTCGTGTCCTTGGTCGCCAGCCGTAAGTGGAGAAATCCAACCGGTACCTTCTCCTGTCCAGGCATCTTTTTTCGATGTTCGTTTGACATCGTCATATTTAGTCGTGTCAGCATTCAGCCAATCACCGTTAAACGTCGTCCACTTTTTGCTAGTGGCAGTTCTGTCGGGATTGACGTAATCGCTTGGACGCACCTTTGCGACTTGCCAGTTGTAAAGATACTGGTCGCTGGTGTCGAAACTCTGTGTGTACGTTTCGCCGTAGGCTAATGCGGTGGTGCAAAGGACGAACGCAAGTACGTTTGTGAGGGGTCTGATTGTCATCTGAATTTTTTTCCTTTCGGTTATGGTGATTTTGATTGAGGAAACAGTGTTGTCCTCTACTATAACTATGCAGCAAGCGGTGTGCCAAACAATAAAAAATTGTGATTTTTTTTCTAACTTATTATAATATAATTGGTTAGAGAAAAAGGATAGAACGAAAAAATATCGGCAAAAACGTGCAAAATAATACAACTTTTCATTTTGCCTGGGGTATTTTGCAACAAAGTGCATTATTTTGCAATAGCGATAAGATGGGTAATTTTTCGCTCTGAAAAAAATGTTTTGAATGTGAAGGCAATTTGATGAGATTTTATCCCTTTTTTCCCAAAAAATCTTGTTGACGGGATGCTTTTTTCGTTTATAATGGAGCCTTCTGTATAATCCATACAGCCGCACAAAAAGGCAGACTTTTTTCCATTATGCAAGCCGTCGTTTATTATGCCCCTGGTGATATTCGTACCGAAGATGTTCCGAAGCCGGTCTGCAAAGACGGCGAAATCCTCGTTAAAGTTGACGCTTGTGCTGTTTGCGGTACTGACCTGAAAAGTAAAAATCACGGTAATCCCCGCATTAAAGCACCGCTGATAATGGGACACGAATTTACGGGCATCGTTGAGGAAGTCCGTCATTCCGAAACGGCGTTGCGGGTCGGTGACCGCGTGGTGATGGCAACAAGTGTTTCCTGCGGCGAATGTTTTTACTGCAAACGCGGCTGGCGTAATTTGTGTGCTTCGCTCGCTCCAATGGGGTTTTCCTACCCCGGCGGAATGGCAGAATACACGGTCATACCGGAATTGGCATTGCGGGGCGGACACGTTGTCAAAGTGCCGCCGGAAGTGAAAGCCGAACACGCCGCCCTTGCCGAACCGACGAGTTGTGCTGTCAATGCGGTGGGGCAGTGTAACATTCAAAGCGGCGATACGGTGTTGGTGATGGGGGCGGGTCCGATGGGACTGCTTAATGCCGTTGTTGCCCGTGCATTCGGGGCGGGAAAGATTATACTGTCGGAACTCAACGCGTTGCGGCGGAAACAGGCTGCTAACTTCGGCATTGACGTTTTAGTTGACCCGGCAAGCGAAGATTTGCAATCGGTTGTGAAGCGGGAAACGGCGGGGATTGGAGCCGACACGGTAATTGTTGCCGCACCGGCGGCAAAGCCGCAGGAAGAGGCGTTGTCGTTAGTCCGCAAGCAGGGGACGGCGGTATTGTTTGCATCCTTGCCGGCGGGCAAGAGTGATATTACAATAGATAGCCGGTTGATTCATTACGGCGAGATTCACTTGATAGCGTCTAGTGATTCGGCACCGCATCACGTGGAGACGGCGGTCGAATTGATAGCGTCAAAGCGGATACCGGCGGAGAAAATAGCGTCGCATATTTTGCCGCTCAATCAAATTGAGCGGGCGTTTGAATTGATGGTCAGCGGCGAGGCATTGCGGGTTGTGTTAGTAAATTGATAAAGCGGGTCAGTAGCTCAGTTGGTTAGAGCGGGGGACTCATAATCCCTAGGTCGTGGGTTCAAGTCCTACCTGACCTAATCTGCGTAGAAGGTGCGTACCCACTTTCCCCCTGTATTTGATTGCAAAGTATTGCAGGGGAACAACTTACGTCTTCTCTACTATCTACGTAGGTAATCCCCATTTCAGCCCGTTTCAACGCAATTCTGGCGGTGACCTGTGCAGATTCCTGTACTTTTTTTTC
>JAITQJ010000229.1 GCA_031288955.1 Planctomycetaceae bacterium
CTGTAAAGATGACGAAAAACAGGCACAGCGAAACGGCAAACGAAGAACCGGAAAGAACCGCTTTCGCCGGAGAAACATCGCCGTTTTGCATAACGATTTATTAAGGTAGAGGAAACACCAGCCCTGCCCTATTCTACTATGGACGATAAGGTTTTACAATGCGCTTAAAATCTTCCGTACCGCCCACGCAAACGGGATTATTGGTACCGTAAGCAAGGCGATGCCGCCCCATTGTAAAACTGTCAGCGTTTCCGTACGGAATATCTGACCGATACCGCAGTACGGACTCACTTGTACCAAAGCGAATTGTACCGCCGCAATCGTTGCCGCTATCGCCAAAAACAACCGGTTTTTGTGCAGCAGCGCAAACGGTGACTCACCAGCACGCAGCGACCGGCAGTTGAAGATATTCCAGAATTGGAACATCACAAAAATCGTGAAAAAGACCGTCAATGCCTGTATATTCGCAGGGTCCCGCGGTTCAGTGAAAAACTTAAATTGGTGTTCGTCATCAAGAAACCAACCGAAATACAAAGCGGAAAAAAGGACAGCAACCTGAAATATACTGTTCGTGATAATCGTTAGTCCCATTGACGGCGTGATAATTGACGCATCACGCCCAACCGGCTTGCGTTTCATCGAACTTTCCCGCGGCGGGTCGGTACTCAAAGCGAGTGCCGCAAAGGTGTCCATAATGATATTTATCCACAAAAGTTGCGGAACGGTCAGCGGAAGTGAAATGCCGGCAAACGGTCCTATCAAGGCACACGTCAACGCAACAACGTTAACCGACAACTGAAATTGCAGAAACTTCTGAATGTTCTGATACAGTGTACGTCCCCACCAAATACCGGTAACGATGCTTTTGAAGTTATCGTCAATTAACACGATGTCGCTTGCCTCTTTTGCAACTTCCGTTCCGGTAATGCCCATCGAAATCCCGACATCGGCAAACTTCAAAGCCGGTGCGTCGTTTGTGCCGTCGCCGGTCATCGCCACAACTTCGCCTTTATGGTGCATCACTTTGACCAGACGCAATTTATCCAGCGGCGTTGAACGAGCCAACACTTTCAAATGCGGAATGATATTGTCCAAGGCTTCGTCGGAAAGTTCCGCCAGTTCATCGGAAGTTAAAATGACATCCGCATCGCTGCTCAATATCCCCGCTTGTTTTGCGATGGCGACTGCTGTCGGCTTGGCATCGCCGGTTATCATTTTCACATCAACCCCTGCCTGACGGCACACCGCAACGGCGTGCGGTACTTCGGGACGCATCGGGTCGCTGATACCGATAAGTGCTAACAGTGTTTCGTCCTGTGCTATCGCAAGAACCCGCAATGCCTGTTTCGCAGCGGATTGCAGTGCTTTGTCAATGTTATTTTTATGCTTTTCAATGGAATGACGTTCACCGCTTACAAGAAATGTTCTGCACTGCGGGATAATTTTTTCCGGTGCGCCCTTTGTGAAAGAAACGGTTTTACCGTCTTTCTCGACTTCGACAAGGGACATCTTGCGTTCCGAGTTATGACTTAACTCCTTAATCCGTTTGTACTTATCACGATAATCTTTGTAGTCAATGCCGTTGTTTTGCAGGAACATCAGCAGCGCACATTCTGTCGGGTTGCCTATGTTCAATTCTGCCGTTGTATTGACGGCGATAGATTCAATGAGTTCTGCCGGCAGCACGAAAACCGTCTTTACCAAGTCTTCCGTATCGGAATTACCTGCATACAACCAGTTGACGGTCATTTTGTTTTGCGTCAGTGTGCCGGTTTTGTCGGTACAGATAACGTTTGCCGAACCGATTGTTTCTGATGCCACAAGTTTACGAATCAGACAGTTTTCCTTCGCCATTTTCATCATATTCAGTGCCAGCGAAACGGTAACCATCATCGGCAAACCTTCGGGAACGGCAACGACGATAATGGTTACCGCAACAATAAACGCTGTCAGCACGTCTTTGAGCAGCGGCAGCAAACCGGCAAGCGTTCCGTTTGTCCAATCCGGTGTCCAGGCATAAAAGGCAAAGCCTGCCATCACCGCAAAAATTAATGCCGCGCTGGTCATTCCAACGAGACTGATTTGGCTGGCGAGTTTTGATAATTTTTGCGTCAGCGGCGTATCGCTGTCAGAAGCGGCTTTTCCGAGATGCGCAGCGATTTGTCCTAATTTTGTATTATCGCCGACTTCAGTTACAATAAGTTGCCCGTGTCCGTCGGCAACCATCGTGCCGCGAAACATTGTATCATCGCACGACTTTTCGACCGCAGCGGATTCGCCGGTCATCACCGATTCATCAATGAGCAGCGAGTTGGACTCAATGACCGTTCCGTCGGCAGGAACTTTATCACCGAGAGCAAGATGCACAATATCACCGACCGCAACATCGTTTATCGATATTTCTGTAACTTGTCTGTTGCGGAGGACCTTGATTTTTATATCGTCTTTGACTTTATTAAGAAATTCAAATTCTCTTGCGCTTTTGAGTTCGCTAAAAAAACCGCAAAGTGTTGCCAGCGCAACGGCAATGATGATGCCGATAGAGTCGATAAAACCAGCGTCTGCGTGATGCAGCACGTATTTTTCGAGGGCGGTCATTAAAATCGAAACGGCAGCGGCAGCGAGAAGAATCCGAATCGTCGGGTCTTCAAATTTTTCTAATAGTTGCGACCACCAAGGTTCTCTCGGCGGCGGAGTCAATGTGTTGTGTCCGTACCGCTGCCGGGACTCCTCAACTTGAGCATCGGTTAAACCGCTGTGTCGGGCTGCCGAAGGCATCGTTGCCGTTGTCATTCAAATTTCGGAAAAAAGGGACAGCGCATTATCACATACCGTACAGTTTTTGCAACATAGCGAATCTGCCGAATCCGGCTTAATTTTTTGATTTTGGAGAATACTGACCAAAATAGTTGGCGGCAGGAATGGTATTTTGCCGATAAGGGAGTGGGTACCGTCTGCCGAATTTTATGCGAACTCTGTTTTCTGTCATCTGCCTGACCTGTTTATGCTTCGCGGCTTTCCCCGTTGCTGCGCAAGAGCGGCAAAAAACGGCGAATAAACCGAATACGGTCAGTAAACAAAATGTCCCGATTCCGGCGATGCAACTCGAAATGCGGGAATCCCTTAAACGTCTGCCTTGGGACCAACTGTCCGTCAGCGACAAACTGAAAATCAAAAAAGTCGTAACAAGAATGCCGATGTTCCGCAAAATGCCGGCACAAACGGTTTATGCGGACCCCGAAGTGTATTCTTTTATGCTGCAGCATCCTGATACCGTTATCGCTTTTTGGCAGCATCTCGGTGCAACGCAACTGTCGCTTCGGGAATTGAAAAAAGATAAATATCAGGTCAAAGAGACGAGCGGCACCGAAGCGGTTGCCGAAATCCTGTACCGGTCGCGGGATTTATGTATCGTTTATGCCAAAGGCGAATACCACGGTCCGTTCCTTGCAAAACCTTGTACAGGCGAAGTACTGTTATTTTTACGGAGCAAAGCCGCCCGCGACCAAGGCGGTGAGCCGATGATTGTCTGTGAACTTGATACCGTCGTTGCCCTTGATAATTTAGGGGCAGATATGCTGGCGAAAATGTTTTACACGTCGCTGGGAAAAATTGCAGACGATAACTTTGCGCAGACGGTTGCGTTTGTCAGCCATTTTTCCAAGACGGCAGCAAAACAACCCGAAGGTTTGAAGAGTACGGCAAAGGCGGTACGGTCGATTCGTCAAGATGTTGCCGAAGAACTTTGCGGTGTTATTGACCGCACGGCACTGCGGGCTGCCAAACGTAACTATGTTCAAAATAACCAACAGCGAAGTCCGGCAACGGTGAATCAGAAACCGAAGGTTGATGTCTCCGGCAACACTGCGGCGAAGTCTGCACGTCAGGATTATTTGGACCGGCAGCAGGAGGCAAATACGGCGGTATTTGAAGGCGACCCGTTTTTTGCCGGCGACTTTGAGATGGTGAAGAAATCGGCAGCGTTAAAACACAAGCAGTCGTCATCCGTTGAGTATCAGGTTACCGAATCTGTTGCGGAGTTTACCGTTGAAGACGATGAACCGGCAACGCTGCCGCCGGTCATTGAAGACGGATATGCCCCCGTTTTTTCACCGTCCGTTTCCGCCTCACCGGTGACAGCTGAGCCGAAAAAAGCGTCTCGCCTAACAACGGTCAGTCCCCAAGAAGACATCAACTTCGACAATTTGTTTATAGAAGAAAATTAGACGTGCGCGGCTAATGTTTCTTTCTCTTTATCCTTGTTATCCGGTTCGGGATACTGAATCCGTCCGTGCATTGAAGCAACGATTGATTTGATGACGCTCAACTCTATCGTTTTCAATTCGGTCAGTGTCAATGCGGATTCGTCAAGTTGTCCGTCATCTAATTTTGCTTTGATGAGACGGTGTACCATATTTTCAATCTTGCCGGGGTTCGCTCCCGGTCCCAGACTTCGGCAGGCACTTTCACACGTGTCCGCTATCATCAAAATTGCCGCCTCTTTCGTCCGCGGCTTCGGTCCCGGATACCGAAACATACTCTCTTCTTTGGAATCCTTGCCGGCTTTTGTGTAGAAAAACATTACCAGCGACGTTCCGTGATGCTGCTCTATTAGGTCAATTATCGGACGCGGCAGACGATGATTTTTCGCAATGTTGACACCGTCTTTCACGTGCGAAATCAGAACTAATGTACTGACCTGCGGCGCAATATGGTCGTGTATGTTATCGACACCGCCCTGATTTTCACTAAAATACTCCGGCTGAAGCGTTTTACCGATGTCGTGAAAATACGCCCCGATACGGGTCAGCAATCCTCTTGCACCGACCGCATCGGCAGCATTTTCGGCAATCATTCCGACCTGCATACTATGTCCGTACGTCGAAGGGGCTTTCTGCATCAATTCCTGTAACAGCGGATTAGACAAGTCGCCGAGTTCCAGCAAAGACATATCCGTTAAAATGCTGAACGGACGCTCAATGAACGGCAATATCGATGATACCGCAACACCGGCAC
>JAITQJ010000260.1 GCA_031288955.1 Planctomycetaceae bacterium
GTTTTCGAGGTCGTTGACGTAGAGTTGTCCGGCGTGCTGTTTGAAGTATCGGGCAACAACCCCGCTGCCGCTGAACACATCGAACAAGTCGAGTTTTTCCTTTCCGAGTTGTTTCTTAACTTTGTTGACGGCTTGCCCGACGAAGTCGAGTAAAGACCGCTTATTGCCGAGGTCGGTAATCAGTTGTTTTGTAAGATAATCTTCATTTTCTTGTTGTGTCATATCTAACCGTTTTCTCCAACGACAATGACGTTGTTTCCGAAATCGGCATCATCTTCCAGCGGCTTGCTGTCTTCGCCGAAATTCTCTATTCCGCAAAATCCTTCACAAACTCCTCAAACCCAGCCGTGTTAAACCAAAACGAATTCGGATAAGTATGTAACGCCGCAATAATTGCTTTTTTGCTGTTTTATAAGTTTTGTATCTCGGCGATTGCCGCGAGAAAGAGTTGCTGGAATAATAATGTTCTCTTCCGTCAATTTCAATATGGAATTTGAATATACGCCGTCCAAAAATGCTCCGTAAAAAACATCTGCACCATTTGTTGGTTCCTGTATAATACCGATAAGTTCTTTGATTTGTTTATCCTGCGCACCGCCGCCTTCTTTCAGGTGCTTCGCTTCAAAGAACATAAACCTCGTCCCACCTTTGATTATCACATCCATTAACTTGCCCTATGCAAGGCGTTTCAATGAAATATCATCAATCGTACTTTCAATAATCTGGAATATCAACCAATAATTCCATCGCCTCAATCGTATAGTAGTGGTGTTTACCGTCTCGATACTCCCTATTTAGCGATTTCTTTGCGGCAATTGCTTCTACTTCGTTTGCAAACACTCCGATTGTCTTATCATAGTACCCGCACGATGGTTGCGTTTGATTTAACAGCCAAACGATTACTTCCTTTTTCATTGTGCTTTTCTCTATAAGTTATTAACCCGTTACGGTGTAACAACTTATAGAAAAAAGCGATTCTGTCAATAGGGGGGCAATAAACCTTCTTTTCCCTGCGGAATGATTTTATCAAACTTTTCGGAATTGACTTCTTTCGTTTCAATAATGTTCCTACTTTCCTCGATAAACTCATAAAAATCACGGTTCATTTCAGAAAGAAAATTCATAAAGTTAATATCAACCACTTCCCGCTCTCTTGCCGAAACGATGATTTCACTCTTCACCGGATTTTCACGGTTTAATTTGATTACACCAATTCCGTACCCATTGTTTAAGCGGGCAAGATTAGAGAGAAACGCCGAATCGGTGTCTAAATCTTCTGCAACAAGATAACCGATGTTTGCCCAAGTAGAATTAGAGACGGCTTGAAAATAACACTCCGTAATGTTGCCCTTATCAATTTTAAGTTTCAACTCGAAACTGTAAAACTGCATTACCCTAGTCGAAAGCATACCCAGTTTTTCAACTTCCTTCTGGAATAAATCGTTCAGATTGAGCATTACAGGATTAACGCCGACAATATCAGGGTTTGTCCATTTACCGATTTTGTCTTTCTTTCTCAAAACTTTGAGGGCGTTAATCGTTTTACAGCGGACATTAAACCTTGCGTGAGCAAACTCGACAAGACAAGGATGTAATGACACCTCGGTAAATGATTGAATTTCGGGAAAGTTTTTTGACTTAAGAAAAAAACTACGATGGGCGACTGCATTGCCTTCATCTGAAATCCCAAAGATAGGATTACTTCCGCTTGAGTATTTTGATAGACAACGGGCAACGGCTGAATAGGGAACTTTAACGCTTTGCAGATATTCACAATCATTATACCTTGGGTGCCGTTCAAGCAAAGCGAAAATATCCTGATGTTTTAACGGTGTTTTGGAATGTTCCAAAACATCAATGATAAGGTCAACCAGTTTTACTGTCATCTTTGACTTCCTACAAGCAGGGAATTATCTGCCATTTTATTTTGATAGAGATACGGCGGATTGGTCAGTACGAATTGATACGTTTTCGGATTTTGCAAACTATCGTTATAGAAAATCCGCTTGTTGTCAACGCATTTCTTATCAATGTCCAATCCGAGAATTCTGTCCGCTCCGTTTTGCAAAGCCCAATCAAGTAAATCGCCTGCGCCGGCAAACGGGTCAATAACGAATTTTCCACGAACATACTGCCCTAAATCAGAGAGTATGTAATCAGTGTTTTTTGTAAAAAACTGCCCAAGTTGCTGCTTTGTATTCTCCATACTGAAAATTCTACCCTAAACACTTTTTCCTTGCAAGTCCCCGTGTTCTCCAACGACAATCACATTCTCCCCGAAGTCGGCTTCATCTTCCAGCGGTTTGCCGTCTTCGCCGAGTTGGACATCCGCTATCGCCGTCTTGCTCTTTGCAACAGCAAGCAACGCATCGTACAATTCCTGCCGGTCAGAACCATTCACACTCGATACCGCTGTTGCTACCTCGCCGAGATAACGCAGAAATATACTCCGCCGCTCACCTTCCTGCTTCACTTTTTCACGCCGGTTAAGATACATTCCTAGTTTGCGACCGACCGCTTGCAAACCCAACCGCAACTCCTTCTGAATGTCAGGATAACTCGCTATTGCCTCCTTGCTCTCCGATGTGAACGGAACCCAAACACTCGCCAAGTGCACAATTAACGTAACAGCACCGCGAGGCAACTGTCCCCGCGATTGATTCAAACCATAAGGTTTCCAATTCATATTCATCACCGTTTGCGTTATCAAACACGCACCCGGCTGAAACTGAAGCGGCACCCGATTAGCGTAACGATAAACATTCATCGTTTGTCCCTCACTCAAATTCAACGTTTGCAGCGATTCGTGAAGCCGGACGATTTCTTTCGGTTCAATGTTCTTTGGCGAAACACGCGGACGCAATCGGGAATTCTTAATGATTTTATCGGCGGCATCCGCTCCGAGACCGTCAAAGGTCGAAGTCAGAAATTGCCGCAGTGTTCGGGCATCGCTTTCGCCGAGCATTTCTTCAAGCGTCTCCAACGAAACTTTATGCGAAGCCGGTGCGCCGCCGAATGCCAAACCGACTTCAATCTGAAACGGATTGCCCCGATACACCGCTGGCGGACGCGTTGCCGTTGCAAAAAACTGCCCCGGTACAACCTTGTGCAAACCTTTCAATAAATGTTCCTCGCCAATCGGCGTAATACAATCGGTGGACGGCGAAGGAATCTTTGCCGATTGAATCGCCTCATAAAGTTTTTCTGCTTCGTCGCGGTGAATCTTCTGCGGCGGTTTTCGGTAATCAATGCCCGCTGCGGCACAAAGTTGTTTGGCTATTGACGGCGAAACTTTGGAAAACGATTCGGTCAAAAACTTGCCGAGCGAGGACTCTGCTGTATCGTGAATCATATGAGCAAGCCGACCGAGTTCGACACCGTAGGGATGCGGCTTGATTTCGACCGGTTCCGGCGGCAGTACATTGATGACCCGCTCGTAAAGTTTTTCGTTGCCTTCGGGGTCTTTGTAGTGAAGCGTAACGTGCGGATTTGAGATGGCGGTCTGTTCAAGATATTCGTCCACGCTGCCTCGTCCACGGTTGTATTTCGCTTCGAGTTCGATGGTTACACGGGTTCCGTGATGAACCTCAACCCATTCGATTTCGTGCTTTTCAATCCATTTTCTTCCTTCGTCGTTGGGCGGAATGTCTTCGCCTTCGCCTTTGCCGTTGAGTATATCCGGCTTGTTCGTTTTTGTATCAATTTTTATTTCAAAATAGTGAATCGGCTTGCGGGACGAGATTTTCGATGTAACTTTGACGGGCTTTCCGGTGGTGAGAAGTCCGTACATACCGGCGGCGGAGATGCCGATTCCTTGTTGTCCGCGGGACATACGGAGGCGGTGAAATTTGGAGCCGTAAAGGAGTTTTCCGAAGATGAGCGGGATTTGTTTTTTGACGATACCGGGACCGTTGTCTTGTATGCCGGCTTTATATTTGTCTTTTCCGGTTGATTCGATATGCACCCAGATTTCGGGCAGGATACCGGCTTCTTCGCAGGCATCGAGCGAATTATCGACGGCTTCTTTGACGGTGGTGAGCAGGGCTTTGCGAGGGTTATCGAAGCCGAGCAGGTGCCGGTTCTTGGCGAAGAATTCGCTGACGGAAATCTCTTTCTGGGACTTTGCCATAACCTCCGCAGAGGAACGGCGTTTCGATGACGTTTCGGACATTCTCAACGTAAACTGCTTGCAATAACGTTCATTATAACAGAAAATAGGGACAGAACCAATCCGCCTCATAAAATGAAACTTTCCGAAATTCTCAAAGGTACAGAATACGCTCTGACGCTTTTCGGTGAAAAAAAAAGGGGGCTGGCATAGATAATTGCTTAAAAATGGGGGTTATAATATGCTTTAGGGTATGGAAATCAAGTGTTGTCGTCTCACTTCGGGGCAGTCGCAAAAGTTGCTTGAGTTTTTTGTTGCTGGTGTGACCGCCCGCACTGCCGCCGCACTCGCTGGTGTTAACCGCAATTTGGTCAATCTTTTTTACAATAAATGGCGAAAAATCATCGCTTATTTCACCGAATTAGAATCACCTTTTCTCAACGGCGAAGTTGAGGTTGATGAGTCATACTTCGGCGGCGTG
>JAITQJ010000330.1 GCA_031288955.1 Planctomycetaceae bacterium
GTACGTATTTTGTTTTGTTTCGCCTTCCCAAGTGTAACCATTTGCCTCAACGCTTGCCTCGCTTCCCGGCAGGGAGTATCCGCTGAAGAGCCAACCGTGGTGTCCGCGGCGGTTGCCAAACGTTATTCGTGTACCAAACTGAAAATCGCTGCTCAACTCCTGTGCGTACAGCATATCCGCTAGCAAAGGAATGTTCCTTGGACCATCAACTTTCCAATAAATCATATCGATAGCCCCATACACGCCGTCATTACTGCGGCGCGACCCGCCGAACGATTCAGGAGAATACGGTTTCCAAAGACGCAAAGAACCGTCCTGAGCGAAAAGCGAACCGGCTAATACACAAATCAGTACGGCGGCTATCCCCGTTAATAACGAATTCCGTTTCAGTGTAGTCATTGCCTCTTCCTTAAGTCGGTTAACCGTTTTTTTCGGAAAAACGGTTAAATCCCGTTAATACCTAACACTACTCTCTTTCCTTTTCGGCATATATCTACTTTGCTCTTAATCAGGATTGGTACAGACGAAATAATTTGTGCAACCGTTAATGTCAACCTAAATTACCTAAAAGGTTTTTTCGCCGCTATCGCACCAAGGCTAACGGCAGTAAATTGCTGAATACGGGCATCGCCGGAACGGACGAATTCTTCCGGTGTGCCGTCGAAGATAATTTGCGGTTCGCCGTCCGTCAGTTTCGCCAGCGGCGATAACATTATAATCCGCTGTGCAACTTTGCACGCCGAATATAAATCGTGTGTGACCATAATGCTCGTAACACCGTAACGCTGACGGACACTTATCATCAAATCGTTGATAACATCGCTCATCACGGGGTCAAGCCCCGTCGTCGGTTCATCGTAAAGCATCAATTCCGGTTCGAGAGCCAACGCTCTGGCAATGCCGACGCGTTTCCGCATTCCGCCGGACAGTTCCGCCGGCTTTTTTATCAAAGTCTGGTCATCCAGCAAGCCGGTTTCGTGTAATAGTTGTTTTACCGTTTCGGCAACAGCCTTGCGGTCAAGCGGTTTTTTCGGCTTTCCCGTGTTTTGGATAATCGGAAATGCCACGTTTTCTTCAATCGTCATACTATCGAACAACGCCGCCTGCTGAAAGACGAAACCGAAACGTGTACGGATTTGCGCTAAATCGAAATACGGCAGTTGACTCAAATCGCTGTTGTCGAACAGAACCCGCCCCGATGCAGGCTGATTCAGCAGGATAAGCGTTTTCAACAGAACGGTTTTACCGCAGCCGCTTTCGCCGATGACAGCAACACTTTCCCCCCGTTCGACGGAAAACGTAATGTTCCGCAGCACCGGATTGGTGCCGAAACTGACATTGAGGTCTTCAACGGCAATCAGCGGTATCTGCGGTTGACAATGGGTATCGGACAAGGGACAATAGACGGTGCGCTTTCGTTCATTGTCTATTTTCGATGCCCTTTGTCAACCGTTTCGCTTTCCTTGTGCTGTTTTTGGTGCCTTTTCCGGTTTTTACTCTTGCGCAGATGCGGGACTTGATGACGAACGTTGACACAACAAAACCGCAAACTACTCCACAAACTCCTCCGCCAACTCCTTCGCAAAATCCCCCCCCCGCCCCGCCGGCAAAAAATGCTAACCCCATTCAGTTGTTTCCGCCGAATCCTGCACCGCTCGTACCGGGACAGAAGCCGAGTCAGCCGCCGGCACCAGCGGCAGTCGTTCCGCTGACGACCGGAGGTTCAATGTCGCGCATAATGCAGGAGGCACAGATATTTCGGGGAGCAGAAAAATCAAGTAAAAAGCCGGAAGAGGAACCGGTCATTTCCGCTTCCGCTGTTTTAGCACCAGCGGACAAAAGCCGTTTGACCTTTTTTGAAGCGGAAACGGAAGACGAGCGTCTCAACCGGGAACTAAAACAGGCGCGTATTGCTGCCGAGGCGGTTGCCGACCCCGATAGAAGAGCCGCCGAATTGGAAGCGGTAAAAAAACGTGAAGAGTCCCGCAAAAAATGGCTCGAACGCCGCAGTCTTGCCGAATACGGTGCCGAACCGTTTATCACGCCGATACTCCGCAGCGAATATCTGCAAGGCGGCTGGTGTCAACTTTTTGACGGCAAAACCGATTTCGGCTGGCAAATCCAAAACAGCGGACATTATGCCGGCGGACAGTTTTCGTTTTCGGACGGCGAAATCAAGAGCGACCCGTATCATCCCGGACTGCTGCTGACACAATCGCAATTCGGTCCCTTTGCGCTGCGTTTCGAGTACCAAAGCGATGACGATGCAGAAGTTTTTCTCCTGCTTAAAACGCCGCCGAATCCTGACGACCTGCACAGTTCCTGTTATACGGTTGTGCTTCATTCAGCGATACCAATGCGTTCGACAGGTTCGATTCTCGGCAGGCAAAACAGTTACGGCGACCAGGAACGTGATAACAGTACCTGGCGCAGCATAACGGCACAGAGCGACGGTTCGCAGTTGCAACTTTGGATTGACCGGCAAAATCCGGTAACACTCATCGACGCAAAACCGATTCCTTACGGACACATCGGTTTCCTCGTTGCGAAAGGCAGTGCCCGTTTTCGTCATATTTTCTGGAAACCGTCTGCACCGCTGCGGCTTTTTGATGCCGCTAACGACCCGCAAAAAATCTGGAGGCAACTGCCGAAAAATTTGCAATTCGGCGAAACGGCAGATTCGGGAATATTCCGTTTATCAGGCGGTCCGGGAGTTGTCGAAACGAAAGAGACGTTCGGCAATTTCGTTCTGCAACTGGAATACTATAACGGCATTACGTCGTCGCGTGCCGGTTTATTTTTCCGTTCAAGACCGAACGAGGCGGAAACGGGTTACGAAGTTTCGCTGCAAAATTTTCCCGTCCGCGAAGACCGGGAAACATCCGTCGGCGTTGATGCCGGTTCGTTTCGCGGGATAAAAGATGCCCGGTATGTACGGGTGACGGACGGCGTGTGGAATTATCTGACGCTTTTGGCTGCTGACCGGCATTTTCAGACCTGGATTAACGGCGTGCCGGTGTGTGAAATAACGGACAAACGCCGGAAAAAAGAAAATTCGCCGACGGGACCGTTTTTGGATGCCGGTACACTGCAATTTTTTGCCCCGCAAAGCGGTTCGTCTCTCCAATTCCGCAATATGAAAATATCGGTGTATTAAACGGCAAACGCTTTGTCATCAAGAACAACGGTTTTTCCCGTTTCGGCGGCTTCGGCAATTTTCCAGGCGATAACGTGTGCCGGAAATGCCGCACGAGCCGTACAGTTCGGCTTCACTTTGCCCCGCACTGCCTCAATAAAATTCTGCAAATGCAACTGCATCACCGATTCGCTGCGGACTACCGGCAATAAATACGGAACAACATTGCCCGTTTCACGAACGCTTATCAAATTCGGGTCTTCTCCTTCCGCCGCAACGTTTTCCTTTGCAATGTCGCCGCGGCTCACGAGCGCATTCCATTTTGCTAAACCGGGTTCGGCGTGCAGCCGAAAAAATTGAGCGTTTAGCGACGTTTGCAGCGAACCGTTGACACCAAGAATATGTTCAAAAGGCAGCGTTCCGCCGCCGCTGGTCGTCATCCAAACCCGTCCCGCCGCCCGCACCGGCTTGCCGTCGAGTTGATACGTCAGCAGTGCCGAAGCATTATCGTAACAATCGCCGAACGTAAAATAATCCAAGCCGCCCAACGCCTTGATTTCCGTTGGTCGGGCATTAAAGTACCATTCAAAAACATCGAACTGCTGCGCAAAGAATGCCGTACATTGCCCGTTACAATAATGCCGGTAATTCCGCCAGTTGCGGTATTCCGCCATTGATTTGTAACCGTAACGTTTCAAATAATCGTCTTCCAGCGTGTCCCGTTTTGCCCAAATTAATTCCGAGTGAATACGCCGATACGCTTGGGCATCGAAATGCGTAATCGTTCCGAAAAGCAATTTTCTGGACTCGGCATCGAGCAGTTTGTCCGCAACGTGCCGATAACGCGGGTCGCTTCGCCGTTCAAAGGCGATTTGCAACACTTTGCCGCTTTGTTCCGCTTTCTGAATGACTTTCCGGGCATCAGCAATATTCGTTGCCATCATTGTTTCGCAATAGACATTCCAACCGGCATCAAGAGCATCCAGTGTTTGCCGGCTATGCACAAAGTCCGGCGTGGCGATGATGACGGCATCGATATTGGATTTTTCTTTGGCGAGCAGTTCCTGAAAATCGCTGTAAGCAGCCGTTTCAGTATCTTCGTCTTCGAGGTAACGTTGGGCAGATTTGAGGGCGGTCGGTTGGATGTCGCACAAGGCGGCGAACTTCATTTGATTATTTTTCAGACCGGCGTTGATAAGGGAGCGTCCTTGTCTTCCGCAGCCGGCGAGAGCAACGCGGACGGGCTTGACCGCATCGGCGAAGAGCGGAGCGGACATTACACCGGCGGCAGCCGCGGTTCCCAGAGCGATAAAATCCCTGCGTTGTATTGCCATTGTATTTTTTTCTATCATATCGGTTGACGCTGCAAGGTACAGCACAATGTTACCGCAAACGGTACTTAACGTTTCGTATTTCGCCTTCCGAAGACCAGGAGCAAAAGCCAAGCGGTTTGTAATCGTCCATCTCGAACCGCACTGAAAATGCTCTGTCTTCGGTGTCTAAATCAATGACGGATTTTTCGTTCCATTTTTTTTCTTTATCCGGTTTCGCAATCCAGACCTGTATTTTCTTTTTTGTAACAAGAATTCGGAACCGGTACCAAACGTTATCTTCGTAGTCATAATTGAGGCTTGATTCGTTTTCCGAGGCATCTGAACCGTTAATGCTGCTCAAACCGGTAATCGCCCCGCCCCAGCCGCCGTTGACGAGCGTGCAGAATTCCTTGTTGACCGGAAACGTACAGGCGGCGAAAAAATCGCTGCCCTGTGTCCGCCGGGCTTCATACGATAACTCGTAATCAATGAGCGGAAAATTTTTATCATAACGGACTCCGGTCATTGATTCGCCGCGTCCGATGACTAAAACGTCTTTTTTCGCTGTAACTTTTCCGGCTCCGCTGTATTTCGGCATAGACCAATTTTGAAGTGTCCCGTCAAAAAGCGGTTTCCACGTCTCTTCGGCTGCCGGAGAGGATATGCAAAAAAGTACAAAGACGGCGGAAAGAATTCGGTACATTGGAATTTAGGAGGCAATGTGTTGTAAAACGGACACTTGTTCCATTGTCGTTCAATTTTATCCAACTGTCAATCACTTGCGTTTTTGAGGACACAAAAATAAAAGGGCGATAGCCGCTGGCGGGCAAAAACGTTATCGTAGTTTTTCGATTTCTTTGCGGGAGAGGTTTGTTGCCGCAACAATTTCGCTGATGGGGAGTTTTATACCCAGCAAGTATTGGGCAATCTTGACGGCTCGTCTGGCTTCGCCTTCCATAATTCCTTCCGCTCTGCCTCGTTCGAGACCTTCCATAACTCCTTCTGCCCTGCCTTTTTTAATTGATGCAGAAATGTCCATTCGCATCATTTCCCGCTTCTCCGCTAACATTCGTGTCCGCTCATCGACAGACCATTTTTTCAAAATGCCTACCGCCTTGCCAATCATCGGACTGTTTGCCGCTAACATTTCTAATTCCTCCTCTTTTTTCGTTTTGAAAAATTGTAACC
>JAITQJ010000358.1 GCA_031288955.1 Planctomycetaceae bacterium
CGAACAAAGGAAAAACTGGCTTTTAACGTTGAAATCGTGAGTGCGTTGAAACTTTACCGGGCGCAGAACGAAGGTAAGGGACCGCCGACACACGACGATTTTATGAAGGACATAATTAAAGCGAACCAAATTAAACTTCCGCAGTTGCGTTCCGGCGAAGAATACTGGTGGGATGCCGAAGCCGAAGACGGTAAAGGCGAACTGATGATAACGCAGCCGGAAAAAGAATAACCGGATAACCGGCACAGCACTGCTCAAGAAATAGTTTAACAAAAATGATACTTCCTGCAAAAGAATTTCTCAAAAACATTTTGACGGCTCCGAGTCCGTCCGGCTTTGAAGAATCCGTTCAGCAACTCGTCCGCAATTATGCCGAGTCGTTTGCCGATACTGTTCAGACCGACATTCACGGCAACGTGATTGCCGCCCGAAATCCTGATGCGCCGCTGCGTGTGATGCTTGCCGGTCACTGCGACCAAATCGGGCTTATCATCAATTACATTGATGAGCAGGGCTATCTTTATCCGCTGACAATCGGCGGCTGGGACATTCAAAATCTCGTCGGTGTCCGTGTTAAAATCTGGTCTTCAAAAGACAGTACCAAAGAGGCAGAGGAATCTGTTTCTTCCCGAATTGTCCGTACTCCCGTGGACGGTGTTATCGGAAAGAAACCGATTCACCTGATGGACGACGAAGACCGCCGCAAAGTACCGAAAATCAAAGACCTTTGGATTGACATCGGAGCAAAAGATAAAGAAGATGCCGAGAAAATCGTCAGCGTCGGCGACCCTGTAACAGTTGAACTGGAATACCGCGAGTTGCTTAACAACTTGATAGCGGCACCGGCAACGGACGACAAAGTTGGTCTATGGACGGCAATGGAGGCACTGCGGCGGATTGATGCGGCGAAGTTGAACGTCGGGGTGTTTGCGGTTTCAACCGTTCAGGAGGAAGTCGGCTTGCGGGGTTCGAGAACGAGTACGTTCGGCATTGACCCGCAAATCGGCATTGCAACAGATGTAACATTTGCAACGGATTGCCCGACGGTTGAGAAGAAACAGAACGGTGATGTGAAACTCGGCGGCGGTCCCGTGTTATCGAAGGGACCGAATTTGACGGTGCGGCTTGTCAAAGCGTTAGAAGATGTTGCGAAGGCGAACGACATTCCGGTGCAAGTGATTGCCGAAGGAAAGATAACGGGAACGGATGCAGGTTCGATTCAGGTTAACCGCAGCGGTGTAGCAACGGCGTTGATAAGTATTCCGAACCGGTATATGCATACGCCCGTCGAGATGATTTCGCTCAACGACATTGATTATGCTGCTGACTTAATGGCACGTTACTGCGAATCAATTACGCCGGACGTTTCGTACATACCGGGGTAAAATTCTCTGCCGGAATGGGTTCATTGCCGGTAAATTCAGGAAAAAAGAAAAAAATCCCGTTTTTTTCGGGGGTTTTTAAGAAAAATACTTGACAAAGAACCCGATTAACGGCAAGATACTACAAAACAGGGGACGTGACGGAGCGTGTATCCGTTTCGCTCTTGAAAAAAGGTATTTGCAGAGGGACAATTTTGGCACTCAAGGTGATTGCCGGTCCTAACGCTTTTCAATTCGTTCGGTTAATACAAACGCCGAACAAAACAGGGAGGATTATTTTATGGCTAAATCAGCCGATGCGAAGAAACCGCTGACCAAAACAGAAATCGTCACCGGTATCGCAGAGAAGACCGGTGTCACCAAGAAAGACGTTATCGCCGTTATCGATAACCTTTCCGAACTGATTAAGACCAGCATCGGGAAAAAAGGGGCAGGCGAGTTCACGCTGCCCGGTGTGCTTAAAGTCTATAAGCAGCACGTGAAAGCGAGACCGGCAAAGAAAGATGTCAAGAACCCGCTGACGGGACAGATTTCAGACCAACCGGCGAAACCGGCACACGACCGCGTCAAAGTCAAAGCCCTCAAGAGTTTGAAAGACGCTATCTAGGGAATCAATGACGGAGAATTGATAATGGAAAATCATTGAAAAAACGGAAGCCGTACGGTCCGCTGTAATGCTTCGGTGCTGTATCTGTGATTATCCTTTATCAATTCCCGGTTGTTGTACGCTCCGCATTTTTCTATGCGCAAAAAAAGAGAACACTCACGCAGAATGTCCTCTTCCAAAGGAGACAACTTGTCCCATTCCTCTGCTTCTATTTCTCTTTACGCCGCCGAGCCAATGCAGCACCGGCAATCCCCAACGAGATTATCAGCAACGTACCGGGTTCCGGCACCGACGGAGACGGCGGGTCATCAGGGTCGTCTGGCACGGGGTCGCCCGGACCATTTGGAAAATTCCGAGGGTCACGGGAAGTACCGGATGCCGGCGGGTTTAACGCCGCTGACCGTGCGGAAATCGGATTTGATAACGACGGCTGATACGGTATATCGCGTATCGGCACCTGCGGCTCCGGCACGTCCAGTGTTACCGGTTCTGCGGCTCCATTCGGAGTCATATTGCACGTCGCTTGTGCCTCGTTTTCCGCTGGAGTATCAAAACTCAACGTTTGGACAGTACCGTCACCGGTATCCACGGCAAACAACATAGGTTTGGCAGAGTTGCTCATACTTTCTGCAACCCCAACATTGGGCAGCGCATACAAGGCTGCGGCAAACACTGCCGACAATAACACTAATTTTTTCATATCTGTTTCTCCTTCCGGTGCTTTACCGTTTCGGTAAATACGGCACCTGTGAAAAGTTGACGAAAACCCACCGGCTCCTTCCAGTATTATAACGTTAATCGGAACGGATGTCAACTAAATAATCGTCTTTCGTCCCGATAATTCTGAATTTATTACGTCCCTCTAATGTAATTATGTAGCAAAAACCGTTCCAATCCCAATTTTTCTTCATCTTTTTTGAAAAAAAGTATGTTTTTCGTTTGAAAAGCCGCAGCATTTTTGTTTTAATCTGTTTAATAACAGAGACTTATAAAAAACAACACTGCGGTTTATTTTCTTTCGGAATTTCGTTTTATTCTGCTGCGGAACAAAAAACGCCGCCTCATAAAATTTGCAAAATAATACATATTTTGCAAAAACGGCAAAAAAGTGCATTATTTTGCAAGCCGTTTTTACGGTACTTCCGGCAAGTCGTGTAGATTTTTTAATCCGAAGACCAGTAAAAATTTTTTCGTCGTTGCATAGAGAAACGGTCTGCCGAGTTCGGTACTTCTGCCGGAAATTTTTACCAAATCCTGGTCCAGCAGTTGCCGAATGATTTCGCCGCATTGTACACCGCGTACCTGTTCAATGTCAGTTCGCGAAACAGGCTGTTTGTATGCAATGACTGTAAGCGTTTCCATTGCTTGCTGCGTTAAACGGATTGCCGGCGGTATTCCCTGCATCCGTACAAGATACGGGGCAAACTCCGGTCTTGTCCGTAATTGATAACCGTCTGCGGCTTCGGTAATGCAAAAGGCAGACTGTTCGCGGTTGTACTGTTCATTGAGTTCTTGGAGCAGTGCTTTTGTTTTCGTGCCTTCCGGCAGATTTGCCAACTGCGTTAAGCGGCGTACCGGCAGCGGTTCTTTTGCCAAAAACAGGACGGCTTCCAAAGCGGCGAGGGGGTAAAACGGTGCGGCTTCGGACGGTACCATTTCCGGCGGCACTGCCACCGGCGGAAAATCAATGTCCGCAACACTGTGCCGGCGGTACGGTTGCCAATAATCGCCGGATTGGCGGATGTTATAAGGGTGCCGCATTGTGTTCTGCTGTCAATTCAAATTGTATCCAGTATATCAAAAATCAACCGCCGCGGATAAAAATCAAGAATTGAAACGTCTTGTTCAGAGCCGCTAAACAATTTCAATATCCCTGAGACGCTGGGCGGCTTGTTCCGGCGCAACAGGGTTGATGTGTAAAGCGGTTCCCCATTCAAAGCCCGCCGCCCGTGCTAAACTCGGCAATATCGAAAAATGCCAGTGCATTGACGCAGAAAACTCCAGTTCGTGTTCAAAAGATTCCGTGTTCAAAACGACATTATACGCCAGCCGGTCTTTCATCCAATAGACCGTTTTTTCTAAACGTTGAATCGTCCGCCGCAGCACATCAGCCAACTCCGGTATCTCCGTTTCGTCCAGCGCATCGAAGGCACTTTGGTGGACTGCCGGATAGATTTCGACTTCCGCTGCAAAACGGCTGACGTACGGACACAACACGATAAAATGCGGTGTTGTTTCAACGATACGTTCCTGCGTTTCCCGTTCCGATTCCAAGCGGCTGCACCAATAACATATTCCGGTTTCACTGCGGTACTCCGCAGCACGGCGGAAAATTTGCGTCCATTGCGGCGGAACAAACGGCATCGCAATCAGTTGGCTGTGCGAATGAGGCAGCGATGCACCGGCAGCAGCACCAACGTTCTTGAATATCTGCACGTATTGCCAACGTTGTTCCTGCCGATAAAACAACAGACGGCGTTTGTACATTCGCAGCATATCAGCAACTTCGTCTCCGGTTAAATCGCAGAGACTCAAAACGTGCCGGGGAGTATCAACGATAACTTCGTGCCGTCCGCCGTCATCGCAAACGGCGGGATATTTGTTTGGTACGGCGCGGCACCGCCAATCTTGAGGGACACCGATATAATCGACCGTTGCCGGTTTTTCGTCTTCATTCCCCGGACAAAAAGGACAAATCACGTCCTTGGCACGCCGCTGATGCAGCGGCTGAACAGGTTCGTCAATATCGAATTGCCGGGGACGATTAGCCCGTTCTTCGGCAACGATAACCAGCCGACCGGTGATATTGTCTTTTCGGTATTCAGGCACGTGATTAGAAAATATCCAGCCGGAAATGATTACCGCTGTGATAACGCCGGCTCGACGGATAAAAGTTCATCCAACTTTTATCGTACGCCGGTACCTGCATTTCCGCCGGATAACGGTTGTACATATCCTGCGAACTTTGATAGTATTCCGGCGTGTAATAGTTATGCGGATAAGACACGTACGGATAGTGATAGAACCGCTGCCAGTCTTGCGAGTTGGTCGTTGCCCAATTCCGTCCATAAGCCTGCTGTGCCGGGACTTCGCTTGTAAAAAACGTTAAAAACAGAGCGGCAGCAACGCCGATAGCAAACGAACGCAACATAACTTTCCCCTTTTTTTCGCACACCGCCGCCTTAAAAGGCGGTAATGGACGTTTGAATAGTAATGAAACCCAACAGGCATCCCTTCTGCTTATCGGAATAATGACTAGCAAAACTTGAAGAGACTTCGTAGAATACAGGTGTCGCTGTAACGCTTTTCGTTGCAGCAAGGTGTTATCGTATCGGAACGATCGTAATGTCCAGCAGTACATACATTGCCGCCGCTTGTGTTAGTCTTATTGTTCTTGCCGGTCCGATTGCGCTTGTTTGGAGTTTAATTCTCCGCCGCCGGCTTCGGGAACTTACCGAACATCAGGAACAACTCGAAGACAAGTATCTGCATTTGCAGCGTTTAGTATCGCTCTATGAAGGTACCAACGGTAAAGCAAACCCGCTGAAGTCCGAACTGATTACGCTGGAGCCGCCGGAAAACAGTACGTTTAACAGTACCGTCAAAAAGCCGGTGCCGGTTGTGCCGTTCGGCGAAATCGACAGTTTTTGGCGGAACGAATCGTCCGTTCGGCAGCGGAAACGTTTGGATACGGAAATTTTCTCTGCATCGCAAATACAGTCAGCCGTTCGGAAAAAGCCCGTACATTCCGAGCCGCCCCGTCCGATTCAAGGCAGCGTCAAAACACCGCGGCTGCGCTCTGCCGTTCTGCGCTGGTCTTGCGTCCTTGCCGCCGTTTGGATTGTTGCCTGTGCCGAGTTGTACTGGTACGGAATCATCGGCACTGAAGAATTATACGTCAATGGTGTAATGCTGCTCGTTCTGATGTGTATGGCAATCGCCGCTATGGTAATATAAAAAAACTCTTGACCGACTTCTCGAATTCGGCTTCGTACGGATTCTAACGAATCGCCGGATTGAACGGTGAACTCAGCGGCATTGATAACGCCGATGAACGAAAAAGTAACGGAAAAGAAAACCGCAAAACGAGGCATTGAAACACACGCCGATGAAAGTATGTTTGGCACAACCGATACTATCATTATATCACTTATCGATTTTTATAAAAATTTATCCGTTTTATATTTGCTTTTCAATAACTATGCCCTATTTTTACGAAAGAGATACAGTAGATACCTTTTGCGGTTGATAGGATTTTCCAATGTCCCGATTACATCATAGTACAATAGCCGTGTTGGCGTGCCTTTTCGTTTGTGCAGCGGTTCAGGCAGAAGTCAATCCCAGCACCCGCGCTGCCAATAAGACACTCTACGGAAACCGGTCCGGTCAATTACGGTACACTCCGTATTACTATTACGGTTCGCCGACGGCACCGCGGTTTTCACAGCCGCAGTTTTTTGTTCCGCCGCCTGAATTGGGACGAGTAGCCGTCCAGTCATCGGTACCGGCAAAACCCGGTCTCAAACTTGCACCGATACCGCCCGCTCCGCTGGTCGAGTCCGCCGTTGCATTGCAGCCGCCGGCTCCAGTAACTGCACAGGCACCTGTACCGCCGGTTTTCAGCGTTGAGAAAAGCATTGAACGGACGATTGTTATCCGTGACGAAGAACCGAAATATAATACGGACGATGAGTTAGATGCCCTTAATGCCCGGCTTGCGAAAATCCAATTGGAACAGCACAACCTCGCTGACGCATTAAACCTCGTCAAGAAAATAAAGTCACCGGAATATACGGCGAAGACGATTGTTGACCTTGCCGAATACATTTGCCGTGACCCGAATTACCGCAGTGAATATGATACTCTCTACGGAATTGCCCTCGCCGCCATTGATTCTGTTCAGCAGGGCAAGCCGGTCATCATCCATACCGAAAGCATAAAGAAAACCGTTCCGGCTGCCGCAGAAAAAGCACTTCAGGTACCAGTTCAGGTACCAGTAACACCTCCGGCTCCGGTAACACCGGCTCCAGCACCGCCGGTTGTTCAGCCGAAGCCGGTACTTGACGTACCGAAACCGGAAGCGGACAAAGAAAAACCGGTAACTCCGCCGGTATCAGTGCCGAAGCCGGTACCGCCGATTATCTTGCCCCAACAAGATGTGCCGAAGCCGCCGGACAAGCCGGACGTGAAACCGGCAGCACCGGATATAAAGCCGGATGCGCCGAAGCCGCCGGACACGCCGACACCGCCTCGTCCCGTGCCGGCATTACGATGGGACGGTACTGCTGATGCTGATCCCCCCCCGGATACACCCCAGCCCCCCCCCCCAAACGAAGTTTCCCCCCCGTCTCAAAATAATTCTGCTGCCCCCCCGCAACCGAACAACCAAGAGATAAAAATAACTCCTCCCCCATTAACCAAACCAAAGCCGACGATTTTACTGGAAGACGACGAACCGCCAGCCCCCCCGAAGGCGGAAGAAAAGAAGCCGCAGCCCCCTCCCGAACCCGTGAAGCCGGAACGCAAGCCGCTGCCGAAAAAGAAAATCCTCCTCGAAGAGAATTGAGAGTTTCAATCAACGCCGGTGTGCGAAGAGCCAGTCGTACAATAACGGGTTATCGTATGTTTGCGACCAAACATTATGACCGCCGCCGGTGTACTTCGTGAAGATAATTTTTTTGCCCCCAGCCGCCTTGATTGCGTTGACCATATCCTCCGACATTACCAACGGAACGACCGGGTCTTTGCCGCCGTGAAAGTTCCAAACTGGAATGTCCGTAAGGTTTTTCGCCCAAAGCGTCTCCGCTCCGCCGCAAACCGGTACCGCTGCCGCAAACCGCTGCGGCGATTCATTCAGACACATCCAGGTACCGAAGCCGCCCATACTTATTCCTGTTACATAAATCCGGCTCTTGTCAATCTTGTAACGTTTTTCAATGTCATCAAGCAGCAGCATCAGTTGAGCAGGCGACCAAGCATAACCGTCTTTGCATTGCGGCGAAACCGTTACGCACGGAAAATGCTCCCTGAACTCCGGCTTATCAAGCAGCATCGGCGGTCCCCAAACTTTGACATTTTTAATGCCTGCCGGTGTACTGCCCCGTTCACCGGCACCGTGTAAAAATAAAAGCAGCGGCGCACCGCCGGATGCCGCCTGCTTTTCGTAATCTGCCGGTAAAAACAGCCAGTAACGTACCGTGTCCGTTTGCGCTGTATCAAGCGGACGCGGTTCGCCGATACCGTTTAGACCCTTGCTGAAATCCCAGGTACTTATACTTGCCGGCAAAACGATACTTTGCGGAACCTGTATTCCCGGCGACGGAACTTCGCCGTGAACAGACCGCAAAATAAAGTCAACAATCGGCTTCGGGTCTTTAAGACTATGCGGATGATGTTTGTTATTCGGTTTCAAAATAATCTCGAACGGTGCCGCTGCGTTTTTGTAACGTTCGGCAAGGATTTTCGTATTTTCGTCAAACGGCACGACTTCGTCAATATCGCCGCAAACGCTGATAATCGGTACTTTTCGTTCGGCAAGCGGTGCGAACGCATCAATCGGATTGCCTTTGAAGGTTAACGCCTCTTCTTCGGTCAGATTATATGTTTGCAGCACGTCTTTCCAATCGCCGGAACTGTATTTTCCTTTTCCTTTACCGCCGGGCCAACTCTTAAAATCGCAAACCGGTGCGTCAAGGTAAAGGCACGCAACGTTGTCTGGATTGGCAATCGCCCAGCGGAGTGCGCAGAGTCCGCCGCGGCTCATTCCAATGAGGACGGGCTTTTTCGCCAAAGCGTATTTTTCCGTTAGTTCTTTGTAAAAGACGTTCCGTTCTTCGATATTTTTTGGTGAAGCGAGTAAATCGCTGCATTGGATAAACGCCAGATGAAAGCCGTGTTCGAGGAGTGCGATTTCTGTTTGCGGTTCGCCTCCCCAAAAAACGGCACGCCACACCCAGGGCTTTCCTTCGGCGGCGCATTTGGGGACAACGGCTCGGCACGGTCGTCCGCCGACTTCAAATTCGTAGGAGTCGAAACCGTGCCAGTTGCTTGTTTTGCCGGAAAATTCTGCCGCCGCTGCCGAAACAGTACAGGCGAAAAAGACGATAAGTACGTATCTGCACATTTGCCAAGGGGGGTAAAACCGTTGC
The DNA here is from genome assembly GCA_031288955.1 of Planctomycetaceae bacterium. Lineage (GTDB taxonomy): Bacteria > Planctomycetota > Planctomycetia > Pirellulales > Thermoguttaceae > WRKP01. The sequence goes on from JAITQJ010000358.1 coordinate 9,138, forward strand.
CCGCATTATACTATCCCCATTGGGGCGAAGTCAAAAGTAGTTCCCCGTCCGGTCTTTTACCGGAACCGTTTTTAGGGTAGAATGGCGGCACAGGGTGGTCTTTACCCGTGCGATAAAACAATGAAACCTTTTACCCAACACACCGGTTTAACCGTACCGCTGGACAAGCACAATGTCGATACCGACCAGATTATTCCGAAGCAGTTTCTGAAGCGGATTGAACGTACCGGTTTCGGCAAATATGCGTTTTACGATTGGCGTTATCTCGAAGGCGGAATACAGCCGGATACGCACTTTGTGCTGAATTTGCCGGAATATCAAGGGGCAACAATACTGTTGACGCGGAATAATTTCGGCTGCGGTTCGAGCCGGGAACACGCTCCCTGGGCGTTGGAAGATTTCGGTTTCCGTGTCATTCTGGCATCGGGCTTTGCAGACATCTTTTATAACAACTGTTTCAAAAACGGGCTTCTGCCGATACAACTGGACGAACAACAAATTGCCGGTCTGTTTGAACTGGAAAAATTAGGCAAACCGCTGCGGCTGACCGTTGACCTTGAAAACGAACTTATCACGGACGGTGCCGGTCTGCGCGTTGCTTTTGCCGTGGACGCTTTCCGCCGCGATTGTCTCCTAAAAGGACTCGATGACATCGGCATTACACTGCAATACGAGAACAAAATTGCTGAATACGAAAAACAATACGGAATTGTCTGATACGCTGCCGGTGATAACCGCCGGACGTGTTTCGGCACTGCCGTCGGAGTCTGATTGGCAGCGTGCCGGTGCCGTCTGCATTGAACGGGAAATCAGAAGCGGCACACCGGCAGCGGATTTGCGGACAACGGTACGTGTTCTTTGGTCATCGGCATATCTTTTTATCCGCTATGATTCCCCGTTCCGGCAATTAACGGTGTTCGAGCCGGCAATTTTTGAAGGTAAGCGTATCGGACTTTGGAACCGCGACGTTGTTGAGGTCTTTATCGGTACGGATGCACACGTGCCGAACCGGTACGTTGAATTCCAGACGGCACCGACGTGTGAACGGCTGGATTTGCGTCTTGATTTGCCGCACCGCGATTTTCTTTGGGACAGCGGTTTTACCAGTGCGGTGTCGATTGACCCGCAGAGCCGGATTTGGCGGACGGACATTCAGATACCGGCGGAAGCATTGTCGGCGGTAATGTCAGCGGGACAGGATTGGCGGATTAACTTTTACCGGCACGATTGCGGCAAAAATCTGTTTCTCGGCTGGTCGCCGACGTTCTCGGAAACGGCACACGTACCGGAACGGTTCGGCACGCTGCGCTTTGCGTTGTAAGAAATACAAGTTGCCCCGCTCTAACGTTTGAACACAATGTCGCCCTGCAATCTGTCGTCGTCTTTGCCGCCGGCGGTCCCAAGGTTTCTGATGCG
>JAITQJ010000369.1 GCA_031288955.1 Planctomycetaceae bacterium
AAAAAGGACGAGCCGAATCAAGACAAGCCGCAGGAGAATAAAGACGAAAAGAAACAGAACGAGAATAAAAAGGACGAGCCGAATCAAGACAAGCCGCAGGAGAATAAAGACGAGAGAGGCAAAAAAGGCGGTCAGAGCGGCAATCAAGACGAACAGAAAAACGGCGGTCAATCGGGCAACGCCGGTAAGGAAAATGCGGACAAAAAAGGCGGTAAGGAGTCCAGCGGTCAGGCGGGCGGCGATAAATCAAGTCAGGATAAAGCCGGCAATCAGGCGGAACAGGGCGGTAAAAATCCAGACGGAGAATCGAAAGAGAACGAAAATACACCGAAAGACAATCAGGACGGCGAACAAAAGGACGGTGAATCAGGCGATGCCGGACAAAAGGGTGCTGAACAAAAAGAGCAGCAACAGGGAGACGGTAAAGATACTGCGTCGCCGAATCCTGAAACACAGGACGGTGATGCGATAGAGAAAATTGCCGAACAGATGGAAGAGGAAGGCAAACTTGACAAAAATAAACTCGAAGCAAACAGCGAAAAACGGCAGCGGGACGATAAACTCGATGCGGATTCCAAAGATACGGATACAAAGGGCGGCAATTCAAACGAAGCAAAAAAGCGGAACGAAAAGACTGATTCCGTAAAGCCGAAGACGCAAGACAAACAAAATGCTCCGCCGAAACAAGGACAGTCCGGTTCAGAAAGCAAGGACGCTCAAAAACAACCGCAGCAAGGTCAGGACGGCAAGGAAAGCAAGGACGGTCAGGAACAATCGCAACAAGGACAAGACGGCAAGGAAAGTGAGGGCGGTCAGGAAAAGAAAGACGAAAAGGGGACAAAGAGCGGCAGTCAAAACGGCGAAGGTAAAGACGGAAAGAAGTCTTCTGAAACGGCAAAACCGGGGCAGCAAAAGACGCAGGGCAGTCAGAACAGTCAGCAAAACGGTAAAGAGTCTGCAAATGTTTCAGACAAACCGGACGGGCAGCAAAGCGATGCGCCGCCGCAGCAACAGCCGACGGGCGGCGGCGGAACGAATAATTTTTCGCAGGAAACGGCAAAAGAGGAAGCCAATCTGGAGTATGCTGATAAGGTAACAAATCTGGTACTGGAGTATTTGGAAGAGCAGATGAAGAATGAACCGAACGAGGAGTTGCTGCAAAAACTCGGCTGGACACCGGAACAACTTCGCCGGTTTTACGAAAAATGGAAAAAGATGTCGGACGCAAACCGCAAAGAGGCGGCGGAGGATAAGATGTCGAAGGACTGGCTGGAGGCAATAAAAAGTCTTGGTTTGCAGCCGGACCGGACGGATAGGGGCTTGCAGGATAATCAAACGAAAACGAAGGACAAATCGCGTTTCACCGAGTCGCAGCGTTTTGCTCCGCCGGAAGCGGTGAAAGACAAATTCAAACGTTACAGCGAAGGAATTGGGCGATGAAATTGAACTAAATCTAATTTGTGTTTTTAGAGTCCCTCTTGACAATTTCTTTGTTCTGGTGTACTATTAAGATAATACAACGAGAAACACGGTGTGTTTCCCGAAATTGACATAAGATAACCAAACATAAGGAATGTCCGATGCAGAAAAAACCGTTTTATCGTCAACGGCGGTACTGGATTGCCGCTATCGTGCTGCTGATTGTCTGTATCGGTCAGGTACCAATGCCGCTGCGGGTGTCGAAAGAAACCAGCGGTATTGACTCGCCAATCTGTCCCGATGGAACGCCCGATTACTTTGCCGTTTATGAGCAGACGTACATCGACAAACTGCTTCCCGCCGAAGACAACGGGATGAGTCTGATTGTTGCCGCTCTCGGTCCGAAAGTTTTAGAGCAGGCGGCTCTCGCCAAAGAAGTGCCTTGGGAACAGATGCCGACCAATGAACAGAGTAAAGACTGGTTCATCACGTACTATGTGCCGCTGTGCGAACACCTCGGCATTGACCCCTATACCAAGCCGCACTATTACCATACTGCCGGTTTTTATACGATGTTCAAAGAGAAAAAACTCGACAGCAAAGAAGACCCCGACGGGAATCAACTCTACAATAAACTCGTTTCCGCTCCGTTTGAGAAGACGGATTATCTTGAAGTTGCTCAATGGCTTAACGAACGGAATCCGGTATTGGATTTGTTCGGCACTGCCGTCCGCAAAACGAATTATGTTTGCTGGCACCAGCGTCCGCAGAAAGAGAAGAGTTTCGTTTATGCGGTATTGCTGCCGGAAATGCAGGCACAACGGGAGTTTTTTCACGACCTGCGTGTCCGCATTGCCGCACGGCTGGGCAGCGGCGATATTGACGGGGCTTGGTACGACATTATGAGTATGCTGTATCTGTCCCGAAAACATTACATACACCAACCATTTTTGGTCGGCAGCCTTATCGGCTTTGCGGCAGAAACACAGGCTTATGAAGCGTTGGACATACTCCTTCACCAAAACGGTTTATCGCAGGCACAATTAACACGTTTTGCCGCCGAACTGTCGGCACTGCCGCGGGCGGACGCACTGCGTGAAGCGGTGCGTATGGAACTTCTCCTGCCGTATATGATATTAGTACACCGGCACTATTATCATAACTACGGCGGCGGGGTGCTTTCGCCCCGCAATCCGTTTGAACGGATGATGCTTATGCCGCTCGAGATGCCGATTGATTTGAATATCGCCGGGAAACAGATAACGTCGTTTTATCGTCAGCATAGAATAGACGTAAATAATGACACCGATTTCCCGTTGGATGTGCGGACGCTCCAAGAGCGTTACCGGACAGCAAGTACACAATTAGAGCGCAAGGAAGAGTATATGGAAAAAATGACAGCGTATTTACCGCTGCTTGCGCTGTCGTCGGTACGGATACGGTCGCAAGTGTGCGGTGATATTGCCTTGTTCGAGGGTTCTCCGGCATTGGGGGCTGTGTATCAAGTTGTACAGCGGGTGAATGCCCGGCTTGAAGTAATGCGTTTGGCGATACTGATTGAGCGGTACAAACTGGATACGGGCAGTTATCCGCAGAGTCTTGACAAACTGGTGCCGAAGTACATTGATGCCGTTCCGTTTGACCCGTGTACGCGGCAGAATACGTTGACGTACAAATTAAAGCCTTCGGCGGACACGGCGTATCTGCTTTATTCATTTGGACCGAACGGCACCGACGACGGCGGTATTGAACACACCGATCGGTCAGGCAAGAGCGATTTTGTGTTTAAGCGGTGATTGATAATCTGTCAGTAACAATCGGATTCCGTCATCGCAAGACGGCGGTATCCCCTGTTGCGTGTTGCGGAAAACCGCTATAATGACAATATTAGAGACTATAGCCCAACCTCGAAAGACGCTATGAGATTCATTGTTCCGGCAACGACCGCCGTACTCCTTGTCATCACCGCCTTTACACTCGCAGACGACTCCGCCGCAATCAGTGCCGATACCCCTTGGGTCGTCAGCGGAAAATTATCCGAATCCGTACAGCGGGCTTTTGACGATGTCAAAACCGATTGGTATAAAGTGTTCGGACGAAACCCCGTTATCACCGGCAGCATCCCCGCCGATTACAAAGGCGGCTACATTCAACTCAACGAACCGGCAAACGGCGGACGCGAAAGTTTCTCCCTGACTCTCAATCAAGATGCCCAAAAGCGTTCCGTTCTGAATCTATCCGGTGCGGATAAGCGAGGAACTATCTACGCCCTTTACACTTTTTCCGAAAAAGTGCTGAACATTGACCCCTGGTATTTTTGGACGCAGCATAAACCGGCAAAGAAGACCGTCATCACGCTGCCGGCAGACTTCAAAGTGGAACACGGTTCGCCGACTTTCAAATACCGCGGCTGGTTCATCAACGATGAAGACCTGTTGAGTATATTTGCGGCAGACCCGCTGCGGGAAAATGTCTTTTCCCTAACAATGTATGACAAGATTTATGAAACGATATTGCGGTTAAAGGGAAATATGATTGCACCGGCAACGTTTCCGTTTCCCGATGAGCGGTGTCAGGAATTAGCCGCCCGGCGGGGACTTGTTATCAATATGCACCACATTTTGGTTCTCGGTTTGAATACTTACCGCTATCCGAAGAACGTGCCTTTTTCGCACAATAATCATCCCGAAATAATGGAACAATACTGGCAAACCTGTATTGATGCGTTCAAGGATTACGAAGTGGTCTGGACTGTTGGTTATCGGGGCAAACACGATAGACCGTTTTGGGAAGATGAAAAGGAAATAAAAACGCCGCAGCAGCGGGGCGAGGTCATAACCAAAGCGATAGCGAAACAGGTTGAAATGATTCGCAAAAAACACCCGAACGCAGACATCATCTCCAATCTTTGGATGGAAGGAGCAGATTTATATCATAAGGGATTACTGAAACTGCCCGAAGGTGTAACGCTCGTTTGGGCGGATAACGGAGCCGGTTACATCGGGGATATGCAGGGAGTTCATCCGCATAATACCGTAACCGGAAATGAAACGGAAGCCCGTGTACAAAAAGGACAGGGCATTTATTATCATACGGCAATGCTGAACGGCAGGGCAAACCAATTAAGCGAATTAGTACCGCCGAGCCGGATTTATCACGAAATCGGACGCTTTGTCAAAGCAGATGCAGCGGCATTTTTTCTTGTGAACGTTAGCGACATCAGAGACGTTCCTTTGACGACCGACTGTGCAATGAAATTCGTTTATGATGCAAAACCCTATCTGGGCAGGACTGACGATGAAAATCAGAAAGCGTTTTTACTGGACTGGTCAAGACGGCAATTTACTTCCGCAAACGCAGAACTGCTGCCGGAAAGTGTTGCCGGTCTCTATGAGCAATACTTTAATGTCCCGTATATGAAGAACCAACTCGGCGACCACCATTTGCATCATCTGGTCGGACGGTTGTGCGGCGATGCTGCTTCATCGCTTGAAGGAAAGAAGCCGCTGACGGAGAAAGCGGTGAAAACGCTGGATAATAGTATTCAATTCGTTACCGCAAACAAAGACGCTCTTACGAAGGCATTTAACGAAGCAAAGATACTGCTCGATAAGATACCCGAAGAGCGTAAGAATTTTTACAGGGCGCATATTTTGTTTCAACTGGGCTTGCATAAAATAATGGTTGACACTTTGGAGACGTGCTGCGGGGCATTGACGGCATACAAAGACGGCAATGCAGCAGAGGGAGTGAAATTGCTGGACAAGGCATTGTCCGGTTTTGAAGAATTGTTTGCGCTGCGCAGCGGGGCGGAAGCGGAACACTGGTCGGCTTGGTTTCGCGGTGCTGATTTTGTGAATATCGAAGCAGCGTTTGACCGGATACGGACAATGCGTGCGCGGATAAATGGCGAACCGCTGCCGCCTCTCCGCAGGGGCAGAGGGGGTTATGGGGACATCGAAAAATATCAGGAGCCGTTTTTGCAAAATTTCCCGCTGCTGTATCCGAAGAGGTGATATTTTTTATGTCCATCATTGCAAATCTCCGTTATGACCGCTGGATAAATTTTGCCGTTGCGTCCGGTGTGATGTGTACAGCGGCAGTGCTGACCGGCGCATTGCTCGTCGGCGATTCAATGACCGGAAGTCTCCGCGGGCTGACTCTCGACCGGCTCGGCAGTGTTGATTCGATTCTATTTGCCCCTCATTTTATCGAACCGGCAGTTGGTAAGGCGGAAGAAGATTTTGAAGATGTTGTTTATCTTTCGGCGGCGGTTGAACACAACGGCAGTGTTTGCGCAGCGCAAATACTTGGTATTGATGCGCAACATTCTAACGTTCTTAACGGCAGCGGCGTTGAGTTCGCTGTCAATCAAGCCCTTGCCGATAAAATTGCCGTCGAAGACGGTGCAGAATTATCGCTGCGTTTTCTCTCGCCGCAAAGCATTCCGCCCGAAAGCGCATTGGGACGCAAAGATAATCTGATACGGACAACAATGACCGTGCGGCAAATAACGGCGAATAGCGGTATCGGACGCTTTTCGCTCAAAAACAACCAGCAAGCCGAACCGCTCGTTATCGTGCCGCTGGAGTGGCTGCAAAGAAAACTCAATGCCGGCGGCAAGGTCAATGCCGTATTGATAAAAAACAGCAATGCGGCGGAATTATTGCCGGACACTTTGGCATCGGCTTCATTGAATAACATAGGAATAAATATAACAAAAAAAGGCGGACGCTTTTATATTACATCGCAGCGTTTGTTATTCAGTGCCGAACAAGCGGCAGCAGTTCAAAAAACACTGCCCGATGCGGAGTCCGGTTTACTGTATTTGGTTACAGCAATTAAGGCAGTGAAAAACGGCAGGGAAGTCCCGTATTCAACGGTATATTGCGGTGAAACGGAAAACGTGCATTGGAAAGATTCAACCGCAGCGGAAGCGATTCAAAGTGAATCACGTCCGCCGATAATGCTTAACCGCTGGACGGCAAACGACCTCGCTGTACAATGCGGCGATGAAATCGAGTTGACCTGGTTTGCTGCCGATAACGTTAATGTTACAAAAACACAGAAGTTTACGTTAACGCAAATCGTTGACGATTCACCGTCGGCAGCGGCACTCGTTCCCGAAGTCAAAGGTTTAACGGACGAAGCATCGATTGCCGGCTGGGACCCGCCGTTTCCGTTCGATGCGAAGAAAATCCGCAAGACTGACGAAGAATACTGGGATAAACACGGGGCGGCACCGAAAGTTTTCGTTTCTTTTGCCGCGGGCAGGCAACTGTTTGCCGGTCGCTTCGGCAATGTTACAACGATAATATCTGCCGAAACGTTTCATCCGGCACCCGGCGATGCGGCGGTGTTCGGTTTGAATGTTGTTCCGGTCAAGGCACTGGGACTCGCCGCTTCGCAGGGAACAACGCCGTTTTCCGTGCTGTTTCTGTCGTTCAGTTTCTTTATCATCGCCTCCGCATTGATGCTGGTCGTGATGCTGTTCCGCTTATCCGTTGAAATGAAAGCGGCACAAATCGGCATCCGACTGGCAGCCGGCTGGACACCGTTTTCCGTGATGCGGTTATTGTTGCACGAAGGATTGGCAATTTCCGCAGCCGGTTCGTTTGCAGGCGTATTATTCGGAATACTTTATGCCCGTCTGATGATATACGGTCTTTCAACGTTTTGGCTTGGAGCGGTTACCGTGCCGTTTTTAACGCTGCATATAACGGCGTTGAGTTTAATCCTCGGCTTTACCGGCAGTGTGTTTGCGGCAATGCTGTCGATAATGTTTTCACTGCGAAAAATCGTCAAAACGCCTGTCAAGCGGCTGCTCAACGGCAGTATTACGGGACTGTACTAATCGTTCGGCTGCCGCAGGAGTTCAACGGCTTTTACCAGTTGAGGGTCGTAAAACGGCGGCGTGCCGGAATGTTTCAGCCTGCTGCGGAATTCCGCTAACACTTCGCTGCGTTTTTTTGTAACCGCATTGCTGCATTGGTCGCGCCACTGCATTACGCTGCGGACTTCGTCTCCCGATAACGCAACTTCAGCGTCCGGCATCACGCCCCAAACGTCAGAGTCTCCGGCTTCGGGAAACCTGTGTATGTTTTGACCGCTCGGGCGATAATAACGCGCTGCTGTAAACTGAACGATGCCGGAATCAAACGGCAACTCGACAACCTGCTGTACAATGCCTTTGCCGAACGACCTGCTTCCGACAATTTTTGCCCGATGATAATCTTGTAAAGCGGCGGCAAGGATTTCAGCGGCACTCGCCGTTTCACCGTTAATAATAACGCTCATCGGCAGACGGCAAAAGGCTTCGCCGGCTTGCAGTGTTAAACGTTCTTTGACACCGCTGCGGTACTTTTCTGTTACAATAACATTTTGCTGCGGTGTCGGTTCGACAAACATCCTCGCAACTGCAACCGCCGTATGAACGAAACCGCCCGGATTATCCCGCAAATCAAGGATTAACGCCTTGACCGCTGCCGTATCTGCCGTATCCGGCAATATCGTCTCCAGCGCAAAAACGGTTTCCGAATCTGTCGTTTCGGCAAACGAATTGATACGGATATAACCTATTTCAGGCATCGTTTCCAAACGATAAACCCGATGACCGCCGGCATCCCGATATGCGCCTTCGACGCTGTCCCGCTGCACAATACCGGCGGAAACATTGATTTTCACCGATTCCGGTTCGCCGAAATGCAATACCGTTAAACCGACCGGTTGGTCTGCTGCGGACGTTATCAAACCGCTGATGTCGGCAAAAGATTTATTATCCGTTGATGTGCCGTTGATTTCTAAAATCGTGTCGCCGGATTGAATACCGGCATCCGCCGCAGGCGAACCCATAACCGGATACGCAACGACCGGATTCTTTGGCGACCCGCCGGTAAAAAAATTGATACCGATACCGCCGTACCGGTTGTTGAGTTCATCTTCGTAATCACCGGCATCGTCCGGCGGAATGTACATCGAATAAGCATCGCCTGCCGATGCGAGCAAACCGGTCATCGCTCCCTCAAAAAGCGACTGCTCTGCCGGTTCATAGATGCTGCCGCGCTCAATCCGATGCAGTGTGTAGAGTAAAATCCGGTCGTGCATTGACGTACCGGCACATAAAAAATAGGCGGCAAACGCTGCCAGTATCAGATAAATATGTGTTGTCGGCATTTAGAGCATCTTTTTTATAACGTTTTCAAACGGTACGTCTGTCGGCGTTATGGTGTAATTGAAACCGCAGCGCAGCGCATACGAACGTATTCCGTACAGAAAATCGCCGAACTTTTTCTTATAACGGCGCAGCATATTCTCGTTTATTGTTACGTTTTGCACAAGCCCCGTTTCGCTGTCAAAAATCTGTACATCGCCCCGCAGCGGCGGTTCCGCTTCGGTAATGTCGTGTATCTGTACCAGGTTTGCTTCGTAACCCCGGCAGCGCAAAACATCGATACCCGGCTGATAGTTTGCGGGGTCGTAAAAGTCGCTGATGATGACCGCCAAACCGGTACGCTGTTTACGGCGGACGAAATCGGTCATCGCCGCCGTGAAATCTGTATTTTGTCCGCTTGTCTGTAAAGCATCCAGATACCGAATCACGCGGAGAATATGCTGTTTGCCGCGTATCGGCGGGAAAATATCATAGACTTTATCGGCAAAGGCGATAATGCTGATACGGTCGAGACCGGCGAGAGCAACGTAGGCAAGAGCGGCGGTTAAGTGCCGGGCGTAATCGAATTTGACGGGATTGCCGGAAGCCATACTTCGGGACGAGTCGATGAACAGATAGACGGGCAGGTCCCGCTCTTCGCTGAATCGTTTGACGAGTTCGGTACCGAATCGGGCATAGACATTCCAATCGAAATAGCGCAGGTCGTCCCCGAAGGCATAATTTTGATGGTCGGCAAATTCAACGCCGTTTCCGAATTGCCGGGAGCGTTTTTGAGCCAGATATGTCCCGCGAAACTGCCGCCGTGATACCAGCGACAGATATTCCAGTTTCTGCAAAAAATCGGGGGCAAAAAGCATTGTGAGCAAATTAAAAGTTGATGCGGTTACTTATGCACACGCTAGAAATCCGCCGGCGGTCCTTCCGGCTGACCATAATCGCCGAAGTCTTCAACATATTCACCTTCGTGGTGTTTCGCCGGGTCGAGAAAACGCGTCCATTCGCCTTTCCAGTACAAATCAATGTCGTCCGTTGCCCCGTTACGTTGTTTCGCCACAATGATTTTCGCTCTGCCGATTAAATCCTTTTCGGCGGCTTTTTCTTTGTCCAAATAGACATCTTCCCTGTGAATAAACATCACCACATCTGCATCCTGTTCAATCGCCCCGGACTCCCGCAGATGCGAAAGGCGGGGACGATTTCCATCTTTGCCGCCTGCCTCCGTTTGCCGGTTCAACTGCGCAAGACACAGTATCGGAACGTGCAGTTCTCTTGCTAGAATTTTCAAACGCCGGGCAATTTTCGCTACCTGTTCTTGACGCGGGTCGTTTGTATCTTCCGGCGTTATCAAACTTAAATAATCAATGACCAGCAACTTCAAATCTTCCTGCCGCTTCAACCGCCGCGACACCGCCGCTATTTCTGCTACCGTTCTGCCCGGCGTATCGTCAATAAACATTTTGACCTGACTGAATTCATTCATAATATCCCACGTTTTACCTTGCTCCGCTGTCGAAAGAAAACCTTTGCGCATTTTACCGCTGTCAATATGTCCCCGCGAACAAACCAGCCGCCGTGCCAACTCGATTTTGTCCATTTCGAGACTCACAAACATAACCGTATTGTTTTCCGTAAAAGCAACATTTTCGGCGATATTCAAAGCGAAGGCGGTCTTTCCCATACCAGGTCGGGCTGCCGCTATCACCAGTTCACCTGGGTGCAGTCCGTCAATCAAAGTGTCGAGGTCTTTGAATCCGGTCTTGACTCCGTTACGCTCGTCCCCCGCAACGCTGTGCAGGTAAGAGGTGAGTTCCATCATCAGGCTCGACATATCGGTAACCTTATTGCTCGTTTGCGTTTCGGCAAGTACGAGCACTTGCATTGATGCTCTGTTTAACAGGTCTTTCGTTGAAACATTCGGCGCATAAGCGTCTTGAATGATAAGCGAACCGGCGTGAATCAATTGTCGGAGAGTCGATTTATCTTTGACGATGTTGGCATAATGCACAGCATTGTACATCACCGGCACGGAATGCATTACATCGGCAAGATATTCCTGTCCGCCGACCGCATCCAGTTCATCGGCATTTTGCAGCCGGTTGACAAGAAGCAGTAAATCAATGCTGCTGTTGTCGCGGCGCATATCCGTCAGGTGCCGGTAAATCCGCCGATTCGCATCGAAATAAAAATCGTCTGCTGTAAGAAGCGGTGTCACATCATCG
>JAITQJ010000142.1 GCA_031288955.1 Planctomycetaceae bacterium
TTTAACAGAAAGAGAAAAAACGATATTGAAGAACATTGAAACGGACGCAGTGTTTTGCGAGGGCGGTACTGCGGAGCCGCTTTGCGTTCCCATAAAGAAAAGGCGGATACCGCCCCAAGAGATTCCGCACTCGGAATTGCCGGATGACTTTCACAAGGCGGAAGAGATGCTGGAGTCGAACAGCGGGCAGCAGCGGCTCCGATGAAAGCGCAACGAAACGGTTGCGCTTTTCGTTGCGCTTTTGGTTGCGCTTTCCGCCGGTCTCTGTGGTATAATCGCTGGAAATTGACCCCGCCGACTGACCGGCTTTATCCACCTGACTTCGTTGAACCCGCCCCGCCGCTATGGAAGGCAAACATTATCACGGACAATCATTTTCACAACGTCTCAAACAACGTTTCGACTGGCAATCCTCCGGTAAGATGTTTGTTTATTGCATTGCCGTCGGGTGCATTACCGGTCTTCTCACCGCCGGCATTTATACCGGCTTTCAGGTTGTCCGCTCTGCCGTCCAATCGGTGTATCCCGCCGTAGGTATCAAAATGCCGGTTGCCGATGACTACACCTCTGTCAAAAATCAAGGAACGGCAGAGCACGTCCGCAATGCAGACACCGTTCCGGCATCTTCGTTCATTGTCCGAAGTCCTTGGGAAAAGACGGAACGGCACGACGTTTTCGGCTGCATCGTTTTGCCCCGCTATTGGATACTTATCCCGCTGATACCGGCACTCGGCGGGCTGCTGTGCGGCTTTCTGATGTGGTCGTTCGCTCCCGCCGCTGCCGGTGAAGGCACGGATTATGTTAGTCAGGCTTATCATTTTCGTAACGCCTTGCTGCGTAACCGGGTTCCTGTTACAAAAACACTCACAAGTTTCCTGACGCTCGGCAGCGGCGGCTCTGCCGGCTGGGAGGGACCGGCGGCATTGTTCGGCTCGTGGTTTGCCTCGCTGGTTTCTTACGGAGCGCAGTTGAGCGTTGCAGACCGCCGAACGCTGCTCCTTGCCGGTGCTGCCGGCGGTGTCGGGGCGATTTTTCAAATTCCTGCCGGAGGCGCATTTTTCGTTGTCGAAATGTTATATGCCAGTGCGGCTTTGGAACTGTCCGCTATCTTGCCGTGCCTTTTGTCGTCTGTTGTCGGCTATGCAACATTCCGGTACATTCACGGCGAAATTTTTTCTATCCATTTGCCGGAAACGGTCGGGATTCATAGTCCGCTGGATTCGCTGATGCTTATTCTTTTCATTCCGGTTATCGCTGCTGCCGGCTGGCTTTTTGTCCGGTTTGTGATGGAGATACGTAACCGCATTTTCCGGCGGATGCAGATACCGGAATTTTTCAAACCGGCACTCGGCGGTTTTCTGCTCGGCTGCGTTGCCCTCTTTTTTCCGCAGGTTCTCGGCGGCGGTTACGAATGGATACCGCCGCTCATTCACGGACAGTTGCCGTTTTTACTTATCGGATTGCTGATTTTGCCGAAGATGCTGGCAACGGCTTTGACGGTGTCGTCGGGCGGCAGCGGCGGATTGTTTGCCCCGTCGATTTTTATCGGCGGTTTAATCGGCGGAACGTTGGGACATTTGTGTCAGACAGCGTATCCGTATTTCGGAATACCGACTCCGCCGCCGGATTATACGACTTGCGTTCTCGTTGGAATGTCGGTGTTTTATGCCGGTGTTGCTAAAGTGCCGTTCGGTGCGGCGGTGATTGTCTGCGAATTGGCGGGCTTTCATTACGGTATCCTGATACCGCTTATTGTGTTGAATTTGATTCACATTGCCGTCCAGTCGCCGACGGCATCGATATTTGAGGAACAGGTGCTTGCTCCGATAGACAGTGAGGCGCATTTCGGCAATTACTCGGCGGAGTTGCTGCAAACGCTGAATGCCGGCAGCGCATTGGAACTGTATATGAAAAACAACGCTGCGCCGCTGACGCTGTCCCGTCATTTAACGATACCGGATGCAATACGGCAAATTGCTTCTGTGCCGGATGGTTCGTTTCCGGTGTTGGACGAGTCGGGCAGGTTCATCGGCATTGTTCACGCCAATGATATTTGGGACGAGTTTCAGCATTATTCAAAGCGTCATAACAAGACGGTTTGGGATTTAACGCGGACGGATACGCCGCTGGTTACACCGAAGACGGATTTATACACGGCGATGCGGCTGTGTTCATTGGAACAGTTGACGGAGTTACCTGTAACTTCGCCGCTGGAGCCGGCAAAGTTATTGGGTGTGCTGCGGCAGCAGGACATTATCACGCTGTACAACCAGCGTTTGGCAGCGGCAGCGTTTCCATAAGTCAAAAAAGCCAACACCAAAACCGCTCATAACGGCTGCGGTAAGGGCTTCGATTTAGTAACCGGCTCCGGCTGTGTCAGTTTGCAATACCGAAAGCGGTGTTTCCGGGACTTTTACCTGCACCGGCTCTTTACGGTGTATCGTCGTGCCGTCACCGATTTTCCCGCCGCTGTTATACCCCACTCCCCAAAGCGTACCATCCTTCTTGATAAAATGAAGGGTATAAACGGATAAAAAACTTTGCCTGCCGATAAGTGCCGCATCCGTCGCAATCTGAACCGGCGCATCAGCATCTTTTTGCCCTATAACACTCTCAAGGTCGCCCATTGCCCAAAGCGTACCATTCCTCTTGATAAAAAATACACTACGGTCAAAACCCGCTACGGAGGCAACGTCTGAAGCCAAACGTATGGGCGAATTGATATTCCGTGATTTATCGTCATCCTTATTCAATTTTCCCAGTTCGCCACAATTATTCCGTCCCATTCCCCATAGCGTGCCGTCGTTGGTAATGAAAAATATATCATCGTCACCGCTAATTGAACAACTTATGACGTTATTAGCAAGGTGAATGTTTTTTACTTTGCCCTTTTCAAACGCTTCATACTCGTCATCATTGTAATAACTGAGCATACCGCCATTTGTGAGATAATAAATGCGGTCTGTTATACTCCATACCGAAGCAACATCTTGGGCAATCGGCAATGCCGGATTCTTGTAAGATGTCGGGGCTGCCCAGAGTGAGCGGTCTTGTTTCAGAAAAATACAGTTATTGGAATAAGATTTCACTGTTAAAATTTTAGCGGCACCTGTACTGCCTTTGATATTATGCCACTCGTTCCAATCACCTTTCCAATCAGATTTAAAAACAAGGATACCATCGTTGGTGATTCCCCAATGCCATCTGCCGACATAATCGATAAGATTACGCGCATACAGTTCATTTTTCCCGCTTCTTTCGTGCCAAAGTTCACCATTCATTGTGAGTGTCCAACCGTCACCGGCAGCCCGGACGTTATCGGCAATTTTCTCCGGCGGTGCGCCTAACTTCCAGTACGAATTATCCCGCTTAAAAAATGTTATATCGTGCCGAACAAAACCGCTGTTGAATTTGTCCTTATCGACATTCGTTGTGATTAATCGCGGTATTAAAATTTTTTCCTGTCTGTTTTCCGGTATTCCCAATACTCCATTTCTGTTTCTGCCCATTCCCCAAAGTGTGCCGTCTTTTTTAACGAACAGAGTATAGTTGCCGGCAGCATTGTGCTTTACTGCGACGACTTTATTTCCGTCAGCGAGTTGTTCCAAATTTTGACCTGTTGCGGCGGCTTTAACGTAACGCTGGTCATCGGCAGAGAGTTGCCCGAATTTGATTTTTGCGGTCTTTTCGCCGTCCAAGATAAGGTGAACGGTATCGTCCTGCAAGTTGACGAGTTTGCCCTCCATCGTCTGACCGGTAACCGCCGTCCATTTACGGGACTGCTGCGTTGACGGGTCAATCGCCGCTTGTAATGCAGCAACCAAAAGGGAAAAAACAAGTGTGAGTGAAATAATGTTTCTCATTGTTGTTTGGGTAAGTTAAGGGGTGATGTTAAAATTGTCGATTTCTTTCAGTAATTCTTTGGCAGATTCGTCGCCCTGTTCGGCGGCTTTTTGAAAACACTTCGCCGCCGCCGCTTTGTCTTGCTTGGTTCCTTTGGCAAGCAAATAACAAAATCCCAGATTGACTTGGGCTTGAACGTGTCCCTGTTCTGCCGCCTTGGCAAACAATTTGAATGCTTCGCCCAAATTTCCTTTGTTGTCGTAATGGTTAACGGCAATACGGTATTGCGCCTCGGCATCGCCTTGTTCCGCTGCTTTTGCGTACCATTTGTGTCTTTCGTTGTTATCGGGAGCAACTCCAATCCCGCGTTGGTAACAATTCCCCAGATTCAACATTGCGGGAGCGTATTTTTGCTCTGCCGCTTTTTGATACAAGGCAAACGCTTCCTGATGATTTTTCATCCCGCCCGCCTGTTCCAGATATGCCCCCAATTCATACCGACCGCGGGCATCGCCCTGTTCGGCAACTTTGCGAAACCACACTGCCGCCTCTTCGGGATTTTTTTCGCTGCCGTAACCATTTTGGAGGCAAAGTCCTTTACAAAGTTGTGCCAGTAACACGTCTTTGTCCGCATCGGCGGCGCATTTCTGATACAATTCGCCGCTTTTCTTTTCATCTTTCGGACAGCCGCCGCTGCCGCTGCGGTATCGGTTTGCCAATTCATATTGAGCGTCCGGCAAACCTTTATCCGCCGCTTGCTGAAACCATTTGACCGCTTCGGCGTTATCTTTTGTGCCGCCCTTGCCGGTATCGAACAGTTCGCCGATACGGTAAAGCGTTTTCGCATCAATTTTTTCTGAGGATTCGCTCAACCATTTCACCGCCGTTGACCGGTTAAGTTCGCAACCGTTACTGCTTGACCAGTTCGGTGAGTCGAGAAACATCAAAGCGAGTTGATATTGCGATTCCTTGTCCCCTGCTTTGGCGGCGAGGTCAAACCAGAAAGCCGCTTTATATTTGTTTTTCTGTTCCAAAAAATCAAGGGCATATTTTCGCTGTGATTCCATATCCCCTGCCGCTGCGGCGTTTGCTAACCGCTTTTTTCTCCGCTGTTCCGGTGTTTCCTTCGGGTTGTAGTCAAATACATCGATTTCAAAATTGGTTTTCCCGTCAGACAAAGCGAAAAGTTCTTTCGCTTTGTTTGCGTCTTTGGCGACACCGAGACCTTCGCCATAACATATAGCGAGAGCGAATTGTCCGTTGGCGTTCCCTTTGTCGGCGGATACTTTGAACCACTTGAACGCTTCTTTCGGGTCGGCTTTAATACCGAGATGATTGACTTCCGCCTCTTTTTCCGTACTGAAACTAAAATACGCCAGTCCAAATCGGAAAGCGGCGGCGGCATCGCCTTTTTCTGCCTCCTTCCTCATACGAGTAACCATCGGGTCTTCCGCCGTTTCCATTTCTGCCTCAATTTTTTTCCGCTGTTGCGGCGGAAGTTGTTGCAGAATCCGTTGCTGCCGCTCCGCTGGAAATCGTTTGATGAGAACTAATACAGACACTCTGCTTGACTCTGATTGCGAATCTTTGAGCACCTGCAAAAAATATTGGTCATTTTTTTTTTTCCTTTTCCGCTACTATGTTCTGCGTCGAGTTCTGCTCACTTTTTTTCAAGCCCTCTTGCAGCCGCTTCAGCGAATCGTTCAGTGACGATTTCAGTGACGATTTGTCGTTCTGGGCAAAAAGCATAGCAGAAAACAGGGGCAGGGTCAGGATAAAAATCAGGGGAAATAGGATGTGTTTGTACATAGTCTTTCGCTGTTGGTTAAAGGTTAATGTTGTCGGGTGCTAACAGGATATTGGATGAACATTTACCGTCTCGACCTGCGTAATGCTTCTTCCATTTCAAAGATTCTCTTGCCTTGCTCGGCATTTTCCTGTCGTTGGGTATCATCGTGCTGCACCCACGCCCGCGCAGAACCGTGTCCCTTGCTTGCGGCAAGATTTGTCCAATACCGCTTGTCGTTCTGAAAAGAAAACATCTTTGCAAAGAATCCTTTGTTTTCCTCAATAAGGTCGCCCAAGCGGTATGCCGCATCGGCAGCCCACTGCGAATCATCGGTGTGAGCCGCTTTTTGTAACCAGACGATTGCTTCCTGCTTATCTTGCGGCACGTCCTTATCCCCGTAAAGAAAACGCATACCGAGTTTGTATTTGTCTTCGGCTGTTCCCCTGTCTGCCAGATTACGGAGTTTGTCAAAACCGAAAGCAGCCCGCTTTGCGACTTTGGACGATTTCGTGTAATATCCCTTTTCTGCCGCTTTGTGATAGTATTCAAGTGCTTTTGATTTGTCCTGCGTTACGCCATTGCCTTCCCAGTAACAATCGCCGAGGTCATTGAATGCAACAGGATTGCCCGCTGCGGCACTCTTCATATACCATTCAACCGCTTTCTCAGAATTCTTTTTTGGACCGCCGACACCGTAAAAATAGCAATCGCCAAGAATATTTTGAAAATCAGCATCGCCTTCTTCCGCCCGCTTGCGGATACCGTTGATGATTTCGGAGGCTTCACCATCTCCGACTATCACTCTTTGCAACTGGTCTTTGGACATTCCCCCACGGTTGAACCACCGAAGTCCTTCGAATTTGTCTTGTTTGCACCCGCCGTTTCCATCGAAATATTTCTGTGCTAATGTCAATGAGGAATTACCATCTCCTTGTTCGGCTGCTTTACGATACCAAACATTTGCCGCATCGTATTGTTTTTCTGCTTCATAATATTTTCCTAATAGACGTTGAGCAATAGGAATGTCCGTTTCCGCTGCTTTTTTTACAAATGGTATATCCATTTTCGATAGATCCATTCCCGATAGCCCCTTTTTAGATTCGCCGATGATTATAGTAACTTTAGCTCTGTTTTTGTCTCTAATCACATATAACCCAGCAAGCACGAATCCCTGTTCGGCAGCCTTCTCGTATTCATTCTGGTCCTTGGTCAACTTTGCCATACAAAATCCTGCCCCCAACGACCCGCCGGCGGCTAATTTTGCTCCTTTTTCGTAGCAAAATTTTGCGTTGTTGGCATCGGCGGTCAATCCTTTTAGACCTTCTTCGTAAAGAAAACCGAGCCACGCACAAGCATCGGCGTTGCCCATTTCTGCCTGCACCTGCATAACTTCGGTAGGCGTATTCCAGTCAATTTTGACAAAGTTTGCCTCTGCTTCTTTTTTCTTGGCAACTTCTTTCGGGTCGTTCACCTGAAACGGATTCGATTGCCCGTTGACGTATTCTTTGTCTTCTTCGCAAAGGTCGGAGAACTTGACTTCGAGCGGTTTGTGGGTTTTCTCGTCAAAAATACGCACCTTGCCGTCGTCGGTCAGAAGGAGAAAAGAACCCTTAAATTCTTTTCCGTCAATGGTTTGCCAATCACGTGTTTCGCCAGCAGAAATGCCGGCGGCAAGAAAGAGAAAGAACAGGCAGCAGCAAGCCAGCCGACCGCTAAACGGTCTGCCTAAACAGGTTTCGAGGTTTCGCTTTTGTTCATTGTAGTTCTCCTATGTCGAATTATCAAGCGGCAACGTCCACTTTTGTCAAAGTTGTACGTACTTTATCAAAAAGTTATATTTTGTCAAGTACCGCGTGTAAATGGGGCGGGAGCATATCCGAAAGTTGTGTAAAGTTCCGCAGTCAAAGCGTTGGTCAAGGAAAATGACTTTACCGCCAATTCGTTTTTTTCCTCTCAGCGACGGACGGATATTGCGGCAGTACCGGACAGTATGGCTGCGTCCCCGGATGTTTGAATTGATTGAGTAAAATTGAATCAAACCCACATTTCGCGGTTCAGTATAGCACAGACAAGTTTTGTCCGCAAGAAGTGCTAATGACTATGTTGCGGAACGAGTCTATCTATGCAGCAACTTTTTACCGCACGAGATTTTGCAGGAAATCCTTAACGCTCTCGCAAGTACCCCGCCAATTCTAATTGAATTGCCTGCACAAATGCCGGATGCCACGCTATTCGCTCCATAGAGTTATTATACAATCAGCAGCGGCGGTTGCAAGAGCGGGTTCCGCCAGCCAGATTACAATGTTGCACGTATGTTGATAAAAACCGGCGGGATAACTATGCCCTGTCTTTTTTCGTCAGCCGAAATGCCGTTTAATCCGTTGCCAGTCTTTTAACAATTTCGCGTCTTATTTGTTCGGCACAGCGGCGGTATGTTTCAAGCGAACCGCCGAACGGGTCAGCAACGTCGCCGCCGTCTGACCGCAAAACCTGAAGGCGGGAATCAACATTATGCCATTGCGATAATACCGCCTCCCGATGTTCCCGCGTCATTACATAGATACAGTCGGCAAATCGTACCGCCTGTTCCGTCAAACGCTGCGATTGATGTCCGCTTAAATCCAAACCGAACTCCTTC
This sequence comes from Planctomycetaceae bacterium, assembly GCA_031288955.1. GTDB lineage: Bacteria > Planctomycetota > Planctomycetia > Pirellulales > Thermoguttaceae > WRKP01. The sequence continues at coordinate 8,271 of JAITQJ010000142.1, forward strand.
ATTACCTCAACAGCATTGGAACTTGCCGGACGATGAGGATAACAAGAAGTCCCCGCCGACAGAACAACATACCCCCGTTCTTCCAAATCGGCTATGCCGCAATGCAGATTCTCCGCAAGTACCGATTCGCAAAGCCGCTCCGCCATCGGGCTGCGGCACAAGTTGCCCGTGCAAACAAACAGAATCATCGTTGCCGATAAACGTTTAAGCGTCTGCGCCGAAAGGCTGCCTTCGCGCAAAATCGTATATCGGTCTCCGCTGATTTTCAATATCGTTGACGGCTTCGGTTCGTTCAGAATTCCGTCTGAAACGGCAATATCGATGCCGGTTAAGTCTGTTAAGATTTGTTCAACGCTTTCCGATTCCCCGCCGCCGCTGCGGTTGGCACTCGTCAAAATAACCGGCACGCCGCCGTGTTTGTTTAACATCGCACCGAGGACTGTTTGCGTGAATGGATGTTCCGGTACGCGGCAGCAAACGGTTGGATGTTCGCCGGTGTTTTTTTTCGAGACGCGTTGCTGAACAAACTCCGGCAAACGGCAAAGTTCGTTGTCTTCCGGCGATATATCCAACACGAGACTGACGGGACCGGGCAAAGTACGTCTTGCAAAGCGGTCAGCAAGGGGACTTAATTCGCCGCAGAAGTCGGCAACGGCAGCACTGCACGAAAATGCCAGCGCAAAAGGATTGTTTTCGCTGCGCCCTTTGATGTGCAGGAGTTTTCGCAGGGCAGTTTCATCGGCAGCGTTGACAGCAAGACCATAGACCGTTTCGGTCGGCACAACGGCAACACCGCCGTTGAGCAGGACATCGGTAACGTGTGAAGCCGCTTCGTTCCAATCTGTTTGCGGATTTTGAAGGTCAATCGGTATCAAATCTGCGCTGCTCCTTGTTAATCACTGAACCCGATACAGCGGAATTTCGTTGCGCTGCGATTGCGTTTGTTGCGGCTGCGGCGAAGGCGTACCCTGTTGCGGCTGCGGACTGGCAATTACCCAATCGTTGACCTCGTGCTTCCAGCCTTTTTCAATCGTCGGAGAAAACCAGGTCTTCAAATCATCAAGCACCGAACTCAAGCGGTCATTGACCTTCGGCGCACGCAATTCGTACACCGTATAATCTTCGCCGTTAATGTCGTGCTTTCGTAACCCCAAAGCCTGCAAGGTCTTTTTATCGACAATGATTTCGATAAGACTGAATTCCTGCTGGTCTTCCAATAAAAGCGGTCTTGCTTGCAGCAAAATACGTTCAGCGTTTGCCGTCGGGAGAATTTTCATACTAAACCGCCGTTTTAAGTCATCGGCTTTTGCTCCAAAGATGAGCGGCAGCGGACTGTCTGCAATCCCCTTGCCTATCATCTCCGGCGGGACATTCACCTGCATCACGCTTTTAGCGTTGTAATCGTATTTGAATACCGTTTTTTCATCAATCATAATTTTTTCGGCAAAGATTTGCGGATTCTTTTCGCCGTCCCGCTTTTCTTTAGTGCCGTTCTTCCATTCGCCTTCGACGTGATAAACGAAACGCAGCGGATTGGCAATGTATTTGAAATAGCCGAAGGTAATTTTATGCGGCTTGTTCGGGTCGCTGCCCGGTATTGCCGGATTGTACAGGGACATAAAAAAGTCAACGTCGTAACGTTTCACATCGCGGCTGTATTTTTCCCAACGGACGAGAAACTCTTCGAGTTCTTTTTGCTCCTGCGGGTTCAAAAAGAACGGAACGATTTTTTGCGCCGGCTCGCTGTGTCCTTTGAGTTGAGGCTGCGGCTGAACGGGAACGGGCTGAACGAGTGCGACTTTTTGGGGCTGTAGTTGCGGCTGAACCGGCAACTGCGCAGCGGGGTCGCGCTGATAGACAACCTGACCGTTTTGAACAACGGCAAGAGGCTGCTGTTTAATCGGCGGAACTTGAATTCTTGGGGACTGCATCGTATCCTGCTGAATACCGGGCAGTTGGCTGCTCGGCTGCTGCAACCGGGGCTGTTGATATTGTCTTGTCTCTACCGGCAGCGTTTGAGCGGCGGCAGAAAGACAAAGGGCGGCAGTCAAAACAAGGGCGGCGCGGAACACCAACGGCATTGCAATCTCCTCAATTCATAAAAGACGGCGGAGCATAGCGGTTTGCAGAACGTGCGTCAAGAGCAATCCGCAGCGTTTACTCTTCTTTCTTGTCTTTGCTTCGCCAGAGGTCTATTTGCCGTATCAGCGCAACAGGGTCAATCGGCTTACTGCAATACGCATCCATTCCGCAATCGTAACAACGCTGAACATCTTCCTTCGTCGCATTCGCCGTCAACGCAATTATCGGAATATGCTTCTTGTTCTGCTCAAATTCCCACTTGCGTATTAAATCCGTCGCCTCAAAACCGTCCATCTCCGGCATCTGACAGTCCATCAACACCACATCGTAATTCTTTTTGCGGACTGCCTCACACGCTTCAATTCCATTCGTCGCCAAATCGCACGTGTAACCCGACTCTTGTAACAAATTCTTCGCCACAATCTGATTTATCTTGTTGTCTTCCACCACAAGAATATGAGTCGTTCCCAACCTCGCCGCAGGAGAACGAATCGCCGCCGTCTCACGATGCTTTATCTGCTTAAGTCCGCGGCGTTTCTGCAACGCCTCCTGACTCTCCAATGCCTTCGGGTCAATCACGCCGGAATCCTGCTGAATACGCATATCCGCCGCATAAAACCGATTCATCAACGCATCAAAAAGTGCCGACGTGCAAACGGGCTTGCTGATAGATTCGCTGCCGTCCGCCGGCAAAAAGGACAAATCCAACTCGTCCGAAATCGAACGGAGAAAAATCATCTGCGGAATCTTAATATGCCGCTCCGACAACAATTCGGCTAACTGTTTAGCAAAACTAATACCCGACACATCGGCTAACGTTCCGTCCGCCAAAATAATTTCGTAATTCTTTCGCTGATTGACAATCAGATGAATCGCTTCGGCACCGGAATCGCAAAGAGTACAGTTCACGCCCCAATCTTCCAGTTGCGATTTCAATGCCGTTTTTTGAGAATTGTTGTCGTCGATAATCAGCACTTTGCGTCCGGCGATATTGTATTTTCCCTTTACCTCTTTATACACCAGCGCATCGCAAAGCCCCTCGACGGCATACGGACAGCCTTGCGTATTCGGACAGATTGCCGAGTCGTTCTTCAAACATTCGACAACGGTTTTTTCGATTTTGAACGGAACGGTGAACCAGAAGGTTGAACCTTTTCCTTCGATGCTTTCCACGCCGATTTCGCCGTTCATCAGATGGGCGAGTTTCATTGAAATAGCCAAACCGAGACCGGTACCGCCGTAAGTTCTGCTTGTGGACGCATCGACTTGCGAAAATGCTTTGAAAAGGCGGTTTATCCGTTGCGGCGGAATTCCGATGCCGGTATCGTGAACATTGAAACGGACGATGATGCCGTCTTCGGTAAAGGATTCTGTAACAATTTCAATCCGTACGCCGCCTTTTTCGGTGAACTTGACGGCATTTCCCGTCAGGTTGAGTAAAATCTGCCGGATACGACCGGCATCTCCTTTGACAATGCGGGGAACATTCCGGTTAAAGAAGAGATTGAGTTCAAGATTTCTGTCTTGGGCGCGGGAGGCGAGGATTCCGAGAACGGATTCTGCCGTTGCCAGCAGTTCAAACTTTTCGTTGTCGATTTCTAACTTGCCTGCTTCGATTTTCGAGAAGTCTAAAATGTCGTTAATCAAAAAGAGCAGTGATTTTCCGGCATCGTTGATTAACTGGGTGTATTCAAATTGTTTCGGACTCAATACGGTTTCGAGCATTAAATCGGAAAGTCCGATGACACCGTTGAGCGGCGTGCGGATTTCGTGACTCATCTGGGCAAGAAACTGACTCTTCGCCGAGTTGGCAGAATCAGCGGCTTTTTTGGCTGTTTCACTGCGGACGCTTTCATCAATACTTGCCCGCAGATGTCCAAGCATCACACCGAATCCCCGTGCGAGTTCACCGGTTTCATCATTACTCGTAATTCCTGTTACTTCGACATTGAGGTTTCCCTGCGATAATTCACGTGTTACAAGTAAGAGCCGGGTCAGCGGGTCGGTAATTTTCTTTGAAGCAATAAGAATCACCGCAACAATCACAACCAATCCGCTGCCGAGAGTAAAGATGCTCACCGTCAGACGTTGATAGATAGGCAGAAAAACATCGGACTCGTGAATTCTTTTGAGCAGCGACCAGCCGATACTTTTAAGCGGAACGTACGCACCGAAGATATGTTTGCCCGTTATTTTACTTTTGGTAAAGTAGTGCCCCGACTCGCCGAGAATCATTCTTTTGCCGGCAGCCCGAATCGTCGGCGCATTAAATTTGTCCGAAATCGATTCAATGGATTCCTGTACTTCCCACTCTGGATGAGTGAGAGCCACAATAATTTTACCGGTTTGGCTGCACAACAGATAATCGCCGCCGTCCGATGCTATTTCTTTGAGAATGTCCCGCAGGTCATCCAACGCAATGTCAATGGTTGCTACGCCGATGAGTTTTCCGTCAATGAACATTGGGACGGAGTAGGTACACATTAAGACATCGCCGCCGCCTTCGTCGTAATAAGGTTCCGACCAGCAGGGCTTTTGGGTTTTGGCGGGGACCGCGTACCATTCCCACTCGTGGTACGGATACTCTTTTGCTAAATCTTTATACAAAAACGTCTCCGTTTTTTCTCCCGCAACGGCAGTATCAGAGCGGTACATATAAGGCGAAAAATACTTTGCCTGATTGGGAAACACATCCGGTTCGTAGGCAACGGCACTGCCGACGATAGACGGATTTTCCTTTAACACCTGCCGGATGTAATCGGTAATCTGTTCGGGTGAATCCGGTTTGCGGATAGCAATGTAGCCTGCTAATCCGTGCGCTGCTTTTGAAGAAGAGAGCAGAACAACCTCACAGGTACGTGCGTGGTGTGCCGTTGATTCCGTAAGGTATTGATATGTGTTGGCGGTTGCTGTTTTAAGTTCCATTACTGTACGAATAACCGTAACAGTTCCATAGACAAAAACCACCGGCAGACATATCAACAGGAGCAACTTACGCCGAATTGGAAATTTGACAATCGTTTTAGAAGACATCTTGGCATCGCACAGAGGACAACTGCCTCAATGCAGCAAAAAATCAGTAGTTTCACTATTAAGTATAGCCCCGATGAGGTTTATCTGCAACAAGTATCTTTTTCTGCGGCACTCAAAAAGGAAATACCCGTCTGGACTCTTGCCTCCGATGCTGTTATCTCAGTAACATTCAGACTGGTCTGACACAAGCACTCCGCAGGACTGTCCGCCGTCAATTCAAATACTTCTGCACCGTATCGATGAGCAGTTTGCGGTCTATCGGTTTGGGGACGAACGCATCAAAGCCGGAGTTCAGTATCTTCTCCCGGTCGCTGTCGAGGTTATGTGCCGTTACCGCTATCACCGGTCTCGTATAACCGGTTTTCCGCAGAATTTTTACCGTCTCATAACCGTCCATCACCGGCATTCCTATATCCATCAGAATCACATCAAACGGTCTGTCTTTTCCCGCCGCAACCGCATCGAGAGCCTCCTGACCGTTTTCGGCTATCACCGCCTCCGCTCCCGTCTCCGTTAGTTGCGCCTTGATAATCATCTGATTGATACGTCCGTCTTCGACTATCAGCACACGCCGTCCTTTCAGTTGTTTCGCCGGAATGGTCTGTGTTACAGAAACGACCTTCGGTCTGCCCGCTCCGAGATTCTTTTTTTCCGCAAAATCCAACAACGCCGCTTCGCTGTCGGAAGTCCACACCGGCAGCGTAAACGAAAATGAACTGCCCCGTCCCAATTCACTTGTTACCAGAATACTGCCGCCGAGTGCTTCCGCTGATTTCTTTGATACCGATAATCCGATGCCTGTCCCGCCGTAACGCTTATTTTGCAGCGATTGCCCGTCCGGCGGCGGAAGAAATATATCGTAAAGACGTTCCGGCTCGATACCGATTCCCGTATCGCTGATAGTAAAATACACTGAACTTTTAACGACACCCGTTTCTTCCGAATCCAATTCCGTAATGCTGTTCCAAAACGCACTCGCCTGTTCCGTTCCGTATTCAAGATGGACTTCGCCCTGCTGCGTAAACTTAACGGCATTGCCGATAAGATTGATTAGCACCTGCCGTATCCGCACGGGGTCGCTTAAGATAAACTGCGGCACTGAACCGTATTCGATGACCGAAAGCGTTACCGGCTTGTTTTCCAAACGCGGACGCATCACTTCGGCAATGTTTTGTATTAACTCCTTCACGTTCACCGGTACAATTTCGGCAAGCACCTTGTGTTCGCCGTCAGCGGACGTGTAATCTAAAAAGTTACCGAGCAGCGTTAAGAGCGACCGTCCTTCGTCGGCAATGCTGTCAATCCAAAGTTTTGATTCACTGTGTTCCTCTTCGCTGCACTGCTGCAGTAAACGCCGTCCCGCAAGGTGTGCAAAGCCCAATATCCCCGTCAACTGCGTACGGATTTCGCGGGACATCTGCATTAAAAGATTTGTTTTAACCTGTTTCGTTTTTTGTGCCGCCCGAATAGTTTCCCGCAATTCGATAAGCGTGAATTCCAGAGACTCATTGACTTTGTGTAACTCTTCTTTACTCCGCTGCAAACGCAGGAGCAAAGAGCCTCCGCCGAAAAGAAACGCCAGCGTCAGCAGAAAACCGATAAACGCTGCCGTTCTGCCCCGATGCAAACGCTGCTGAAACATACCGGCGTGAAAGTCAAAGCCGATGAGTCCGTCGAACGAACCGTCCGGTTTCCAAAGCGGCACCGCCGCAGAAAAGCGGTTATTCCGTTCCCGCGCCTCCGCCAGTGTGCTGACACCGGGTAAATGTTCCCGCTGAATGAATTCAAAAAGCGGCAGAAGACGCTCATCTTTATCGCCGACCGAAACCGGTATTTCGTCTTTATCAATGCGTCCGTTATGATTCGAATCGGCAAGCGGGGCAGCGAGATAACGCCAGCCGGTACCTTCGGTATAACGCAGTGCATACACGGAGCAGAGCATCGGATTGGCGGTTATCGGTGTCTCGTAAAGCATTACCAAACGCAAAAACAGCGGGTCATCTTCCGCCGTCCCGTTTTCTGCACGGACACGTAATTCAATCAGAATGTTCTTTGGAATTTGCAGAACACAGCCGTTATGTGAACCGGTATAGACATCGCACCAATCCGTTTCCGCTCTCTTCCATTGCAGGCGGTAAGCCGTTGCTTCCGCGGCGTGTTCCCAGTGAACGGCAATTTGTTCTTGAGCATCGGCGAACGTTTCGTTATTGTCCGTCAGGAACGCAATGCCCCACTGATTCCGCTGCTGCTGCCGGAACGTTTCGCCGGAATAAAGCGACTCCGGTGCCTGAAACGCCGTGAGATTTTTCGGTACCGGCAGTTTTTGTTTTTCCGCAGATGAAGCGGCGGAGACTGCCGCTGTTTTTTGCGGTGCGGTCAAATTGTCCGCTCTTTTCGGCACAACCGCCGGCGACCAATCAGAAAACAAATTCTCGTTCCCAATGTCGATTTTCCAATAATCAAGCCCCGCAGAAGCGTTGGCATAAGCCGTTGCCGTTTTGGTAAAAGCGTCGAGCCAGGCATCATACCGGTTTCGGACTGCTTCGTAAAAAAAGAACAGTTCGGAAACGACAGCGATACAGAAGACAGCGGAAAACGAAATGATGAACCGCTTTTTATCCATATGCCGCAGACAACGGACGACGAAAATGCCCAACAATCCAAAGGCAACGAGTGCCGGAATGAAGAGATCGCTGTACACAACGCTGTTACCGTTGCCGACTATATTGTACGCATCAATCAATGACATCATCTACAGTCATTATAACGCATATTTACGGCGATTTGCAAAAAATTGCCTTCTTAACCGCAAAAATTCCGAAAAGAGAAGAAAAGATTGTAAAAATTGCCTAGATTATCCAGTCATATTCGCCTGTTTGAGCGTTTCTGACTTTCAAATTCGGTTTTTCTATCATTATCGTCGTTCCCGCCGGCAATGAATGTGTAAGCCAAACACTCGAACCGACGACCGACCCCTTGCCGATGACCGTTTTTCCGCCGAGTATCGTGGCGTTGGCGTAAACAACGACATTGTCTTCAAGCGTCGGATGCCGTTTTGTCGAACGAATGAGTTCTCCCGCTTCGTCCTTGGGAAAACTGACCGCTCCCAGGGTTACGCCTTGATAAAGTTTCACCCAATTACCGATGAATGCCGTTTCGCCGACAACTACGCCCGTTCCGTGGTCGATAAAAAAGTATTCGCCGATGCTTGCCCCCGGATGAATGTCGATACCGGTTTTACTGTGTGCATATTCGGACATCATTCTCGGAATCATCGGCACATGCAGCAGATGCAGGGCGTGAGCGAGGCGGTGAACGGTAACGGCTTCGAGACCGGGATAGCACAGTACGGCTTCGTCGAGGGACTTGCAGGCGGGGTCGCCGGCATAAGCGGCTTCGACATCTTTGGCTAACATTCGGCGAATACCGGAAATCCGGCAGAGGAAAGTCTGTGTGGTCTCTTCGGCAAGGCTTTTAATCTCCTGCCGCCGTTCTGCCGGAGGTAAATCGTTAAAAAACTCGGAATGGGTGAAAGCCCGCTCAATAATATCGGTCAGTTTTTCGGCGAGATGCTCAACGGCTGCACCGACGTAAACCTCGATATTTGCCGAATGGAGTGCTTCAAGATTGCGGTAGCCCGGATAGATGATTCCCTTTAATTCATCAATCATTTCCGTAACGGCAGATAATTGCGGCAACGGACTGTTATCAAAATACCGAGTCGTTCCCGTTTCGTTATACGAAGAGACAATATCGCCGATAATATCCGAAATTTGCATCTTGTGTTCTGAAATGTGCTGCCGAAAATAAACCGAGCAAGCGGAGTTATTCTACTCCGACCAGAGCGGAGCGTCAATATGGGCAATAATGCCGATGTTGCATATATGCGGAATACTGTGGGACATATACGTTTCGATTATGTTTCGATTGATTTTCGGTGTCTCTAAAAGTGCTTATTATAACGGAAAAAGAAGAATGTTTTAAGTATCCTTGAAATGCGGGTTGGCTTGGAGTAAAATGCGGTGATGAAAGTAGGGACGTTCTATGACACACCAGAAACCCATTTATATCTCGGCGATTGTCTTGATATAATGCGGTCTTTTGCAGATAATTTTGCCGATATGGTCTTCGCCGACCCGCCGTATATGTTGTCGAATGACGGTATTACTTGTCAGGCAGGTAAAATGGTAAAAGTCAACAAAGGATAATGGGATAAAAGCGGCGGTTTTGGAAACGATGTTGCGTTTCACGAAAAATGGATTAGCGAGTGCCGGCGTATCTTGAAGCCGAGCGGAACGATTTGGATTAGCGGAACCAATCATAATATTTTTCAATGCGGATATTTGTTACAAAAATTAGGTTTTCATATTCTCAATGACATAACGTGGTATAAGCCCAACGCTGCGCCGAATCTTGCTTGTAAAACATTTGCCCATTCGCACGAAACGCTCCTTTGGGCAGTGAAAGATAAGAAAGCAAAACATATTTTCAATTACAGCATAATGAAGAATCTTGACAATCAAGGTGATTGCTTCAAGAATGTCGGCAAGCAAATGCGGACGGTCTGGGCAATTAACTCTGCTCCGAAATCGGAAAAAACGTTCGGCAAACATCCGACGCAAAAACCGTTAATGTTATTAACTCGTATTATTCTTGCATCAACGAATGACGGTTCGGTAATCCTTGACCCTTTTAACGGCGGAGGAACTACCGGTTTAGCCGCAAACATTATCGGCAAACGTCAATACATCGGAATCGATATAGAAGAAGGATTTCTCGACTTGACGGTTAACCGGATTGAACAAGTACAGAAACAAAAACGGCTAATAGGATAATACAATGGCATCAAGCGAATCTTGGAACATCATTTTTGACAAATACAAAATTTACAAACACGATTTTAGAGGCTGCGTCGTAATTTATAGGTTATTTAAGTCGTTTTGTCATATAATCCACTGCTGTTAAATAGACATTTGTCTCGCTCGTTTTTGAATCGTAATCGTAGTGTCGGCACAATCCTCTCCAATTCATCGTCCAGCCAATAGTCCGCTCGACCACCCACCGCTTCGGTATCACGGCAAATTGATGTAATTCAGAACG
>JAITQJ010000170.1 GCA_031288955.1 Planctomycetaceae bacterium
ATACCGGTCTCTGATGACACAGCGGCGGTTAAGGTACAACAAATAGGGGAGTCGCTGGACGGTAGAACGTTTTATGAGTGCTTTGAAGCCGACGGCAGGTTCGGCATTGACGAGCCGGAACGAGCCGTCGCTCTTTGCCGAAGCAAAATTACGTGTTCTAACATACGCTATAAGACGTTAGAAAAATACTTTTCAACAAGGCAACTTATCCTGAAATCAGTAAAACTGAAATTGGCAATGACAAAATTCCTCTTCCTCCGCTTTCGGAGCAGCGTAAGATAGTTGCAAAGATTGAGCATTTGGAAGCCGAAATAACCGCATTGCAGACGCAAACGGCAACATTTTCGCCGCAGAAAAACGCCGTTCTGGAAAAGTATTTAGCCGCAACCGCCCGGTAAAGTGCTTAAGTACATTGACGCAGGACTGATTGGGCAACAAGCAGAGAAATGACGCTTGTGTTTTAGCCTCCCGATAGGGCAGAACTACGTTTCCTTTTTAACAATCCAATCGCCGAGACGGGGAAATAATTGCGACAAAGCAAATAAAAGCCGTGCCTTGCCCGGAACAACTAACTCCGCTTTACGCTTCTGTGCATAACGCAGAATTTTATCTGCCAGTTGCTGCGGAACAATCCTCGCCGTTTTCACCCCCGCACCGGGACGACGCGCCGACTCCGGGATATTCTCCAAACCTTCCAACGGATACAGCCGCTCATCGTCCCGCTGTATCGGTCCCGGACATACCAAAAGTGTGTAAATACCTTCCGGTTCGAGTTCCAAACGGAGTTGCTGCGAAAATGCCGCTACCGCAAATTTCGACACCGGATACGCTCCAACATACCGCGCCGCACTTTTCGCTGCCAATGACCCAATGTTAATGATGTGTCCCTTCACGCTGCCGGTATTGCGGTTAAACAACGATACTGCACTGCGGGTACAGCGGATTGTTCCCAAAACGTTCAAATCAAATAAGGCTTGAAACTGTTCCGGCGCAGTGTCCAGCACCTTGCCCCGCATTGACCGACCGGCATTGTTGACCAGCACATCAAGACGGTTCCAGCGTTCGTTCACCGCCGCAAACACACGTTCAACATCTTCCTGTTTCGTGATGTCGGCGTGCAGCGGAAAAACGGCATTGCCGGTGTTCGATGATGCCGAAATTTCTGCCGCCGCGGTTTCGACATCGTTTTTTTCCAACGCAACGATTGTCAAATTCGCTCCGGCATTGTAGAATGTTTCTGCAATGATACGTCCGAGACCGCTTGACCCGCCGGTTACAAGGACGGATTTGTTAAACCAGTAAGACACAAAGAAAATTGATAATGGAAAATGAAAGACTCATTGTCCGCTTTTGGTATCCGCTTGTCAATTATCAATCCTCCTTTATCAATTTCCTCGTAAATGGGCTTTTTTGACCTGCTGAAAAAAGGATTATCGAAGACTGTATCAGTCTTAAAGACGGACATCCGCGACTTGTTCAAAAAGTCCGGTCGGCTTGCAGACGATGCTTTTCTCAACGAACTGTTTGAAATGTTCGTCAAAACGGATATGGGCGTAGCGGCTTCCAAAGAGGTAACCGACGAAGTCCGCAAACAATTTCATAACCGCATTGTTGAACAGACCGACGTTTTAGATACGGTCAAAGACAAATTGAAAAGCCTGATGGCGCAGCCGTCAGCCCCGATTCGTTTTGCCGAAACGGGACCAACGGTGATAATGGTTTGCGGAGTTAACGGCAGCGGTAAAACGACGACGATTGCGAAGTTGACGGCAATGTTCACCGGTGAAGGCAAAAAGGTTGTCCTTGGTGCCGCAGATACATTTCGGGCGGCAGCCGTTGAACAGTTGACGGTTTGGGCGAACCGGCTGGGAGCGGAAATCGTTACCGGACCGGCAGGCAGCGACCCCGCAAGCGTCGCTCATAAAGCCGTTGCGAAAGCGTTAGAAAGCAAGGCGGATATTTGTATTGTCGATACGGCAGGCAGACTGCAAACGCAGAAAAATCTGATGCAGGAACTTGAAAAAATACGGCGGGTGATGGGCAAGTTGATACCGGATACGCCGCACGAGGTGATATTGATATTAGATGCAACGACGGGACAAAACGGTATCAGTCAGGCGAAGCATTTCAGTGAAGCGGTGCAGTGTACTGGCTTGATATTGGCGAAGTTAGATGGTACGGCAAAGGGGGGCGTGGCGGTAGCGATACGCAAGACGATGGATTTGCCGGTGAAGTTTATCGGTTTAGGCGAGACTGCCGCCGACTTTGCCGTCTTCGATGCCGGCGAATACGTTGACGCTTTGTTTGCCGGAGAGTAAGCGGCTGATATTATTCCGCCTGCCGCTTCGCTTCCTCTAATCTTTCGTTCACAGAAGCCCAATCAATATCGGTAATATCTTTGATTTTATTTTTGAGGTGTTCGTACTCTGTCCGGTCATAGACGATACGCTCTTGCAGTCCCAGCAGCGATAAAAGCGATAAAAGCCGTGTCGAATGTGTATATCGGTTAGCGTTATTGTTACAAATAACAATGAACGGCTTTTCATATATGACCGCAAAACAAGTGCCGTGAAAAGAATCGGTAACAACAAACTCTGTACCGGCGATTGCTGCCAGAAAATCTTCGATGAACGGTGCTTCTCTTTTGTCCGCATAATCACCGTATTCCTTAATCTGATAGACGGGCAGTGCCTTTTCTGCCGCAATATCATTGAGAATGTTTTCGTTTTCGGCATTTTGTACACGGATATAAGCCGTTAATGTATGCAGCGGGACTGTTCCGTTTGCGGCAAGTCTATCGTAATGCTCTTTTTTACAAAGAAATACGGGGTCGAGAACCTATTGCGTCTCGATGCCGAATTCCCGCCGGCATAATTCGACACCGGACTGTTCCCGAACGGAAAAATAATCGAATTTTTTCAGATGTCCCCTCATTATTGCCCGCTATCTATCAGAATACGTCAACGTATCCGTTCCAAACGAAGCAGCATAAGCAATTTTCTTTTTCCGGTCTTCGACCCAATCCAGAACGATAAACCTGCCGCAGTTTTCGTACATTCCGGTTGCAGAAAATAATTGGTCTGAACCGGCGAGAGACATATCGCATCGGTCATTGAGTTGCCGCATTGATTCTTTTCTTGAATTGATTCTTTTCTTGAAACGTCTCCGCAATGCCGCCTTTTTCATAAGGAAAGTTTTTGAAACCGCTCTGACCGTCATCACGCCGGTAGCACAAGCGGTAAACATAAGAATTGCGGGGAAGTTCAATCATCAGCGGCACTTTACCGAGGTCAAGGAGCGTGCGGTATAAAGCATAGTACGTCAAGCCGGTGCCGTAATTTCTGTTACACGGCAGACC
>JAITQJ010000175.1 GCA_031288955.1 Planctomycetaceae bacterium
GACAAAAAGAATACGCAGAAAGTAAAGTGTTTCATCGTCATTGCCTCAATAGATTGCCTTGTTCTGATGCGTCCATTATAATCAACGCTGGAGAGGAATACAACGGAAGGACGATTATCCGGCGGTACCTTTTTCGTGTGCAGTTCTATGCTTCGGACACATAACGTACTTAACTTGTTCACGGGACCGCCGAAAGAGCGTTCTAATGATGAATGGACCGTTCGGCAATTTTTGCAGCAGGACGGAATTAAAATTGTTTGCGGCGGAACAACCGCAAAAATCGTTGCAGCAGTTCTGAATGTTCCTCTGGAATTTGCTGATACCAAACAGGATATATTTTGGTACAGGATACCCGGCATTGATTTGGCAGCGGAAGGACGTATGACGCTTCATCGTTTTGCCGAAGGCTTCACGGACAGCATTGTTTTGCGGCAACTGCATCAGTATTTTGACGCAGCGGAAACCGTTAATGTAACGCTCGGCACGGCAGTAAATCCGGCGGACACAGCGGAGACGGACATAAAATCCCGCAGCGAGTCCATCGCTGTCATTGCCGCCCAACTCCGCAACGCCGGAAAGAACGTCAATATCGAACGGGTATGATTGATGTGCTAACTATTCCGTTTCCAACACCAGTGTTTCACCGAAAAAAAGTTTGTAACGTATTTCCAGAGCATCATTTTCCAACAATGCTTTGTGTGCCTTTTCGTATTTTCCGTCCAATAAATCGCCCAATAAATCGTCCAGTTCTAAAAGTTTATTAGCATTGGTCTTCTGCTCAATTTTTTGCTTTTCTAACTCATTTGCGTTGACCGATTGAACATCACCGGCGAGAATTTTATTCTGTGCTTCATCTATTTCCGTTTTCAGCCGACTCTGCTGTTCTTCTAGTTTCGTTCGTTCATCTTTCAACTCCTGTAAACGCTCTTTGTATAAATCCGTCCAGCGAATTTTTTTGCCGTCTGCTTCTGCCGATAACGATAAAACTATCGGCTGCTGTTTCTCGCTCTTGCCGTCAACGATTTTCTTGTACGTTTGTCCTGTTGTAATATCAAGATGGATTGTTGCCGTTTCATTATGCTCTATCTTTATTGCCGCAGCCTTTTCGATTTTCAAACGCACTGCCGGTTTTTCTTCCTGCAAAGCGTAATACTCCTTCCAAGCCGCCGGTAACGGAAACTCTGTCTTCTCCAATAATTCCTTCACTGATGGTGCCGGTATCTTTTCGCCTTTCGGTACCGCCGGCTGAAGCGGTGAAACCGGCGGCGGTATTTCCTCATCCAGCACTGACTCCGGTATTTTTATCGTTTCTGTTACAATTTCATCCGGCTTCCCGTTTTCTTTAACGTCCGGTTCTATGACATTGCGTTCCGCTTTGTGTCCGGCAGCAGTCGGCGGCGAATCGAGACTGCTCTCCATTTCCTCTTCCGCTTCTATCTCTTGATTCCTCATATTGCGTTTCACTATTCCCCAATTCAGCGTTTCGTCTAAAAGCAAAAAGACGAGCAGCAGAATCAGGAGCATCATCAGCGAATAGAGAAAATAAAACTGTCCCTGTGAACGAAGATTAAACCATCGTCCGGGCAAAGCGGAGAACGGTTTTTTCCGCGTCTGTTCCGGCGGCACTGACGGTACGACAGCAAACGGCGGCAGTGCCGGTTTGATGTTCGGAGATTCTCCTTCGCCGTAATCTTTCGTTTCACTGTCGATAAGCGATTGAAAAAAAGTGTCTGCCGTTTCTTTATCCGGCAGCAAATAATCAACGCCCTGCCGGGCAAACTCAACGTACGTTCCCGGCGGAGCCTGCCCGATTTCTTTTGTTAAATCGATAACCAATGCCGCTGAATCCTTCGTCAGTTTTTCGGCTTCCGGCGATTCGGCAGCACAGCCGAGCCATTGACACAAAACGTCATCCGGCAGTCCCGTATAATATGTTGAGAACGTTCCCCGCCACAGTGCCGTCTGCGGCAGCATTGCCAGTGCCTCCAGAAAAAGCGGCAGCAGATTTTGACCGTTGCGGAACACGACAACGGCACGTTGTCCTGTCAAAAGCGTATCGGCAAGGACACCGCCCCAGCCGGCATCGCCCGTCAATGCCTGCCAGCCCGGACACGGTGTTATCGGCGGGGCTGCCAGCGCAATTTGTTCATCGTTCTTCTGAACGAATAATTGGTACTGCTCCGATGTTACATAATCCGCATTGCCGGTCAGCATCATTTTTTGCGGGTCGCACCAGCGGCGTTCACGGGCAATTTGCTGACGGTGTGTCAGCGACGGCGGAACGGTCAACTTCGGTACCGGTCTGCCGACCGGAAAACGCTGACAAACCCGATGTGCCTGCGGAGACTCCCATTCAGTCAGATGAAAGCCGGGAAGTGATAAAGTCCAGGCAGGTCCTTCAGGATTGATTTCGTGCGGAGCAACGGCAATATGATGCGCCAGGATATTCGGTTTGTTCCGGTAATCCGTACCGGCATCACCGATGCGGGATAGAACGTGAACGGTTACAGGGGAAACGGCGGCTGATAGGTCTCCTGTTAATATGACGTGCGAATAACAAACGGGATTGACTCGTTCCGGCGGAGAACCGGTACTGATGTGCCGGTAGGAGGACAGTTGTTTGAGGCGGACGGCGAGCGGCGGCGGAAGAGATTGGTCTGCGGCAACGGGACAGAATCCGGTATCTTCCGGCTCCCATCCCTGCGGCACAGATGTCAATATCAGTTCGTGAGTCATTGTTCATTGTTCATCAAAATTATCCTTTACTCCGGTACCCATAATTTTGAACCGGCGGTGCCAGCAGAGGCGGATGCTTCGGGTGTCCAAATTTCTGCACTGTTTTGCGGTTCGCCTACGGCAACTGCCGCCCCCTGCTGCATTGCCAGCCGCTGTGCCGCTGCACTCATCGTGCCGTCGGGATTCAAAATACCGAGTTGCACGTACAAGTTCCGCAAAGCCTGCATTACATCCGCATCGTTTTTATATGTCCGTGTAAGGTACGACACCAGCGACTGCACGCGGTCGGATTGTCCCAAACGCAAACGCACCGGTATTTCGTGAAGACACCAGGCGGCATCGGGAATGTTATGCGCTGCCGATTCATTGCGTCCCCGGTCAATCCAAAGCAGAGCCTCTTCGTAATCACCGTTTGCTAATGCCGTTTCCAAAAGTGCCTCAAAAGCGACCAGCCGGGCTTCAAAGGGCATCGAGTCCATCGGACGGTTCAGTAACTCTTCGGCAAAACGTCTTGAAGCCCGTTTTTCACGCATCACGCTGGTTATTTGCAGACATTCTGTCAACGCTTCGGTCGGCACTTTTTCGGCATCAAAGCGGTACCAACGCCATATCGGCATATCGTCAATAACCTGCCCGCAGTCCATTCCTTCCGGGAACGCAATCGTTCCGTAAAGCGGCACGCCGAGCGTTTCCCGCAAGCCGTTGCAAACCGTAACGGCAAGTTCGTCTTCCATCATCAGCCCAACGTATTCGACGGCGGCAAGCAGCCGGACTTTGTACTTCGGGTCTCCGGCGGCTTCTTTCGGCGTTTTTCCGTCAAGAAATCCAAGCGGCATCTGACACCAGCCGCCGATAAAAATCTTTTCGTAATAATCGGACTGAAGTTTCTTTACCGACTCTTCGTCCGGCAGCGTTTCAGGTGAAAAACGGAAACGGTACTGCACCAATGCAAGCGACTTGGAAAACGGACGGCGGTTGAGTACATTACCGGCAGTCTGCACCGCATCGCCGAGATATTCGGCAAGTTTCCGTTCGATTTCAAAACGCTGTTCTTCGATGACCGACGAAACAACAAGCCGGGCTTCACGGTCGGTTTCCTTGCCGAAGAGAAAACACTGTGCAACCTGTGAGGCGGCGTTGTCGAGCGTAATATCCGTCCCTGCCGGAAAAACTTTATCGAGCATCAGGAAACTGCCCTTCGGCGGCACCTCCGGTGATACCGCGGGGTCGTGCTGCGGCACACCGGTACTGTAAAACACCGGCACCGACAACATTTTTTCGTAAGCCTTTTCCGCATCATTGACCGGATATTCAATTTCCAGAACGTTGGTCGCATCGCCGAGAGCGTCCTGCGTCAGTAACAAAATAATCGTTTCCGCATCGGCAGCGTCTTCAATCGCTGCGCCGGGCAGCGAAGCAAAGGTACGCAACGCTTCTTTTCCGCCTTCAACGTCCAAAAGCCAGAGCCGGACGGCAGCAACATTCCGCCAAATGCCCGACCAGCGGTCAGCGTACTTCGTCAACGATTCAAGTTTCGCCAGTGCCGACTTCCACCGCATTAAAGCGATGAGCGTCAGGGCATCATCGAAGGCTTCTTTGCCGGGAAAATCCTTGGGACACTCGGCGGAGAAAATCAAATCCCGAAGGAGCAGCGGTATTTTGGAAAGCGATGAGGCTTGATACAGCAGGTCGTTGGCTTCTTCCTGAACGCTGGGAAAGTGTTTCAGTTGGTTGGCAACGGCGGTTACGGGAATGACCTGACCGTACATCAACAGGGCGGCACCGATTTGCAGAGCGGCATTGATGACAGAACTATGTGCGGTGCCTTCTTTTGCCGACTCAAAGGCATCAATGAGAATGGAAACGGCTTGCCGGATTTGTGCGCCGACGGCGAGAGCGAGGGCGTATTCGGCGGCGGCGACGGGATTGCCGGCTTCTTTTTCGTAAAAGGATTGAGCGAGCGGCAGAATATCCTGCCAGCGGTTTTCCAGACGCAGGACGGATAATTTAGCGGCAGTCAAACAGGCACGGTCGGGAAAATCTTTTTCGAGGGATTCAATATAGGACAGACAGGCACCGCTTTGACCGGATTCGAGGAGACGTTCAATTTGTTCGATTTCTTTGAGCAAATCGTTGCAGCAAAACCGGATTTTTTTTTCACGTCCGCCGGGACAGAGCGAATAAGGGTCAAAAGGCATCGGATACTTTCTTTGGTGAAACGTAATAAGACAGTGCAGGGTATTATAATAAAAGAATCGGCGAAAACAAGCACACGGATTGCCGTTCCGCTGATGGGAAACATTCTGCCGCACCCCTCTTGACAAAAAAACGATAATCGCCCGCAGATGTTTTATTTAGTATCTGCCTTCGGGCAACGCTGCGGGAACCCTTCTATTTTTTTGCCCTTCGATAGAGTAAAATCATAGTCCGTTTGTACCGTTGTTGACGAACAGATGCGAAGTTGCGATGCTGCAAGTTGCCCGAAAGAAAGCGTTTTGCAAAGTTCTCGGTCCCGGTGTCCGCAGCGTGATTTGGTTTCACGGCTGTTTCCGCCGTTGTCCGGGCTGCGTTGCCGATACGATGAACGAAGTTGCCGAATACGAATCGTTCATACCGCCGCAACTTGCTGACTGGGTCAAGGGCAATACGGATATTGAAGGAATTACAATTTCCGGCGGTGAACCTTTTATGCAGCCGTTGGACGAGTTAGCCGAATTACTGACGCTTATCAAGCGGGACACGGATTTATCGGTGCTGTGCTACACGGGATACCGATACGAAGAATTGAATGTTAGCGGCGGGGGCTTGTCCCGTTATTCTTCCGTTTTACAGCACATTGACGTGTTGATAGACGGTGAATATCGGCAGGACGAGGACTTCGGACAGCGTTGGCGGGGTTCTGCCAATCAGCGGTTTCATTTTTTAACGGAACGGTATCGAAGTCAAGCGGACGAATGGAACGCCGCCGTTGAGCGGCAGATAGAAATTGAATTGGATATGAACGGTAAATTGCTGATTTCCGGCGTGCCGTCCAAAGATTTTATTAACAAGTTGACTAACGAATTACAGCGGCGGGACGTAACTGCCGATTTTTCGTGAAAGGAAAGAACTATGAGCGGACCCAAAGGCGGTTCAGTGAACTTGGTCAGCGCACTTCTTGATTTAGCCGCTTTAGCAACGGCGGAGAGCGATTGGCAAACGGTGCTGCGTACCAGCCGAACCGATATTTCCTCGATGAACAGCGCACAGGCATCGGCGGCGGCTTGTGTGAAGAGCGGTGCAACGGACGAAGTGAGTAAAAAATATGCGGAAGGCGAATTCGGATTGCGTGAGGCGGAACGTTTGCAAAAAGAGGCGCAAAATGCCCGCAATCGGGTTTCTGCATCTTCAAGTACCAGCCGGCAGACA
>JAITQJ010000209.1 GCA_031288955.1 Planctomycetaceae bacterium
AATGTTCAGCCGATACTGCATCCGGCGGTCGAGGAAAAGGCGGCGCGTCTGCGTTTCTTTGTAACCTCGTCGCACACCGAAGAGCAAATCCTCCGCACCGTCAAAATGCTTAAAGAAGCGGCAGATGAACATACGTTGCTAAATGTTGATTGATAAAATCGGGTTACCAAACAAGTCGATTATTTATCCCAATGGCTCGTCAAAAAACACACGATTACCAAAACCTGCAAGTCGTTGCTTGCATCTGCCGCATCAAAGAAACGCCGAAGGTTTGCGAATACCTCAATAAAGCGTTCGGGCTGGCACGAATGACGTATAACCTCGCCCTCGCCGAATACAACGGGTACTTCAAGGAGTTCAAAACAAGAATCGAAACAAATACCGGCAAGAAATACAAAGAGGTAAAAGATGAATACAAAGAAAAACACGGTAAAGCCTATTTCAAGAAATTGAAAGAAGAATATGGAGTCATTCCAAAACTTTCGGACATCAATAAAAAATATCGTGCGACTGAATTAGCAAAAACAACAGATAAAAACGGCAATCAACGTGGTTATGTTACCGAAGTAACGTGCAATGCCCTTGAAACCGGACTTGCCAATTTGCAGACGGCGTTCAAAAATTTTTATGCCGGAACAGGCAAACTTCCAACGTTCAAGAAGGTATCCCATAAATCATTTAGTTTTGACCCAAGACATATCAAGTTTGACAGAAAGAACCAACGGCTTTTTATCCAATTTGACAAAAAACGTCTCGGCAAGGTCGAAGTGTATAACAAACTGCGGTTCGACTTCCTGAAATTAACTAACGTCACCTTTTCCCGCAAGGGTTCACGGTATTACGTATCCATTGCCGGATACATTAACGAACCGAAGACGGAAACGAAGGAATTGTCAAAAGAGGAAATAGCAAAACTGCCGCAACCGGACGAAAACGAAGTGCTCGGTATCGACTTGGGCTGCAAAACGTCAGTCTATTGCAGCGATGGGACGGAATTAAACTGTTTTGACCTTGTCAAAGGAAATGCCAAAAAGTTAGCCCGATTACAACGGAAGGCGGCAAGACAATATCAAAAGGGCAAAAAGCGGTTTGAACAATCCCGCGGCTGGAAAGAAACGCAGAAGAAAGTCGGCAACCTGCACGCCGCCATTCAGCGGGAACGTAAACGCTGGCGGGAAGAGGTTACGCGGGGAATTGCCGCTAAATACGATGTTGTTTGCGTTGAAACGCTGAAAATCCGCAACATCACCAAAAGGCGGAAACGGAAAAAGAATGAAAAAACGGGACGGGAACAGAGCCGCCGTAATCCTATTTCCAAATCATTTCTGAATGTTGCGCCTTATGCTTTTGTTAAGGCGTTGAAGCATTATTGTAAGCAGGTTCGGCAAATCGGGCAATATGAACCGAGCAGTAAGACGTGCAGTGTTTGCGGACACAAGCAAGATATGCCCTTAAATAAACGGGAGTTTAAGTGCGGAAAATGCGGGGCGGTTTTTAACCGCGACTATAATGCAGCCATTAACATCAAAAAGATGGGACTTGACAATCCGGCGAAGGTTTTTTACAATGAACGGCAGTGCCGAGGCTCAATCGGTGAATCAGGCGACTGATAAATGCGGCAGCGGTGATGGGTGATGAAAATCATCAATCACAAAAGACCAAAACCGTTGGTAATAGATAATAGTTTATCTGTATCTTCACTGGTCTATGTTGCCGAAGTTGAACCGCAAGGTTCAAGCGATGCCGAAGTTTCGTTAAATTCGGAATGAATACAGGTTTTTGTTTTGAGAAAGGGCGTTTTAATCCGAGAAAAATACCGTAACCTTTGATAATAACAAAAATTACAACAGATCGTTGTGGATACCCTTTTTTCCCCGTATTCGTTAACTATTCGGTAACGTTACCCGTAACGTTACGAATAAAGAAATTCGGTTGCGGATACCTTTTTTTCCCCGTATTCGTTAACGAAACGCCGCCACTGGGCGCGCGCCCGCCAGGTTGTGGATACCTTTTTTTCCCCGTATTCGTTAACGGTCGGATAATGAAACGGAAATCGGCGGCTGTGATTGCGGTTGCAGTGACGGCAAGATGCTTCTCGGTATTGCAGATTCACTGTAATCGTTGTTTGCATTAACCGGATACAAAGTATCCGGCTCTCGTAACTCGTACTCTTTTAGTGCAAAAACGTTGCCCTTCGAGAGCCGGCGACTATGCCGCCGCTGCATACGGCTGTGCCAGCACTTCAAGGCACTTCAAGACGCTTAAACAGTTCCCGTCCGACGGACGCATTACCAGGGCATCTCCATCATTCCGACGATTTTGTCGGCAAGTTCCTCGATTTGCCTTTGTTCCGAAGTTAATTGCGAATGACCAAATTCGGCACTCATCGTGTCCGCCGCCGATGCCGATGCCGCTCCTTCGTTCCAAGATAAAACCGTCGAGCCAAGTTCCTGTTCCCGCCGGCTGTGCCATTTGACCTCAATTTTAATCGTTCCCGTCTTTTGTCTAGGGTCGTTAAAATCATCAACAATGTGAACCCTCTGACTCCTTTCGACAAGCCGTCCCTGCAATACACTATCCGCCGTCGGACGGCTGACAACTTTGTACGGAGAACGCTCTTCAATTCGTTTACAAACGGCTTCAGTCAAGCGTTCAGCAAGATGACGGCGTGTCGGGTCGGCAGCAAAGAGCGGTACATAAACGGTATGCACGTCTTCACCGAAAAGCGGTTTGGAACCGGCTTGATAACCGATGCCGATACAACCGCCGCCGCATAGACATATTGTCCATATCAACAGTAAAAATCCCGTAAGTCTCTTCATCTGTTTACGTACTTTACGCCACGATTTTTAGTTTCGGTACTGCCTCGCCGGAGACAAACGCATCCGCTTCCTGATGCGATGCAACAATGTCTGTAATATCGAGCATTCCGACCGGTACTCCGTTTACGTCAATGACCGGCAACTCGCTAATCCGCTTTTCCGCCATCAATGCCACTGCCTCTAACATTCGTGTTCCCTGCTGCACAGCCGCCGGCTGCTGTGTCATCAGCCGGCATATCGGTATATCAAGCAAATGTTCGTTGCGTTTTTCAAAAATCCGGGCAAGGTCGCTGTCGGTAAAAATGCCGGACAATTTGCCGTCAGTACCGGTAAGCATTACCGCTCCGCTCCGCCTGCCGCTAATGCAGTGCCGGGTAAACACATTGCGTATCGTTTCCGAATCCGGTGCGATGCGGCAGCGTTGCAGCGGACGCAAATGTTCATCGACTAAACTCAACTTGCG
>JAITQJ010000211.1 GCA_031288955.1 Planctomycetaceae bacterium
CTTGGACGGCTGCTTTTCGGCGGTCTCGGAAGTCACGCTCACGGCGGGTCGGAATTCCGAAATAAAATACGAGAACGCTGGCATCAAATGACACCGGAAGAACGTGAAAAATTTCACGAAAACTTTCACGGCGGTTTTGGCGGACTTCGGGATAGTGAGAAGCCCGCTCACGTTGAGGAAAGCGGCAAAAATGAGTGAGCCGGCACAGAAAAACAGTGAGCAGGATAATATCGTTTCAAGATATTACGGCAGGGTTGCCGCCTTCGTGCATCGCCGCGTCCGTTCGAGGGAAGATGGAGAAGATATTTTGCAAAATGTTTTTTATCGTCTTGCCCGAACAGACCAGTTGGCTTTGCCGGTCGATAATGCACTGCCTTGGCTCTTCCGTGTTGCGAGAAATTTGATTACCGATTTTTGGCGAAAACGGAAGGGGCTGCTCTTTTCGGATACGGAGGACGACCTTGAAGAAATCGTTTCTGTGCTGCTGGCGGAGGAAACCGAACGACCGGAAGATGTTTATTTACAGAGAATCTTCTGGGAGAAGTTTCGCTCTGTGTTGGCGGAACTTCCTTCGGAACAGCGGGAAGTGTTTGAACTGACGGAGTTTCAAGGGCAATCCTACCGCGAAATTTCCGAGCGAAGCGGTGTCAATGTGAACACGCTTCTGTCTCGAAAACGATATGCCGTGCAGCACCTCCGCAAACATTTACAGGAGATGCGGGAAATGATTCTCGGCGAATAAAGCAGAATGAAACATTAATTTTAACGGGCGAAAATAATTATGAGTGAACATTCAAAATGGAAAGTGGCATTGGTATTATGGATTTCAAAGAAATGCGGGTTAAAGAAGCGGGCTGCATTTCAAGGTAAAATCAGGATTGACAAATCTGCCTGTGATGGTTGCGGTGTGTGCGTTAAGAAATGTCCTAAAAACGTGTTCATATTGAAAGATATATCAGACGAAGAGATTGCAGATTTATCGTTTATGGGAAAACTTAAAGTAAGGTTTAGAAGAAAAAAATCTTACGTGAATGATTATAATTTATGTATATCTTGCAAATTATGTGAACGAAGTTGCCATAAGTTTGCAATCCAAGTCGGAGAAAAAATTGAATAAAGACAACATAGATTATAGACCGTAGCCGTGTTAACGGGAAAAAATTCAGCCGGTTTCAGCGGCTCGGTTTCTGATAGCCGCGGCTTTGAAAGACAAATTAACATTAAAAAGGCATAGCATCTCATAGGGGATATAATGTAACTCTATGAAATATAGTCGTCTAGACCAGTTGGCTTTGCCGGTCGATAATGCTCTGTCTTGGCTCTTCCGTGTTGCGGGAAATTTGATTACCGATTTTTGGCGAAAACAGAAGAGACTGCTCTTTTCGGATACGTCCTGATTCGGAGTAATCGGTCTGTTCCGCCGATGTCTTGATTTCCTGCTTCCCCATTGCTCTGCGTTTCGCTCATTTTATCCGGCAACGGCTAGGAAGGCAAGAGGCAACAGAATTGTTCCCTAACCGTTTTTTGTTTTCCTCATCGTCTCTAATCCGGCAAACACGCCGATTTGGGGTTTCCAATCAAGTTCCTTTTCGGCTTTGCTGCAATCGAAATCACGCGCACCAATCGCACTGTCGAGACGATACGGTGTCAGCGGCGAGTTTTTGCCCAGCAAACCAAACGTCTTTTCCAAAAACCACGCCCCGCATTTGACAAACCACATCGGAACGTGCAAAAACCGAACTGTTTTGCCCGTCGTTGCGCAGTATGTCCGAACAACGTCATCTTGTTTCATCTTGACCGGTTCGACCAGATTATAAATCGAGCCGCTTGGAATCGCCTTTTCCTTCTGCTTTTCCGCTGCCGACATCGTTGCGTCAATCAAGTCGGATACCCAAATGACCGGTATGTCCGCCTTGCCGTCGCCGAAGACAACAAAACGACCGCCGGCATTGATTGCCGCCGCACCGGAAAGAAACGGTCTGTCTGGTCCGACGACTTCGCCCGGTCTTAACAACACTGCCGGAAGGTTTCGGTTTTTAACCGCATCAAGTACCATTGTTTCCGCTTCCAATTTCGATTCGCTGTAACCGCCGCGGCGGTTCGGAAACGGTTCGTACTGCCAATCTTCCCGAATCGGAACACCGCTCTTTGCCGCTGCCGTTTGCAAGACGCTCAACGAACTCATATACACAAATTGTTCCGCCCCGTTTTCCACGGCGGCATCAATCATATTTTTCGTACCGTGAATCGTGCCGCACAGAAACTCCTCCCGCCAGCCGCTGATAATTGCCCCTAAATGAAAAACCTCTTTAATGCCTTTCATCGCCTCAAAGACCGAATTGCGGTCGCCGATGTCGCCGAGAAAAACTTCGACCTTCGGGTTCTCCATCATTTCCCTCGCCGGTTCTTTACGGACAAGAATCCGAACCCTGTCCCGCTCTTTGAGCAGCCGCTCAAGAAGATGATGCCCGATAAAACCGGTCGCACCGGTTACCAACGTTGCCGCCTCACCGGCATTGTGCGGAAACCGTTTGACAAAATCATCGTTTGCCTTATCCCCTTGTTGCGCAATGGTTTCTGTCCACTGAATCACGTTCTTTGCATCGGCAATGCTGACCGGCGACGGTTTTTGATTTTCGATGGCATTATAAAAATCGCCTATCAAAACCTGAATACCGTGATTTTGTAACAATTTCTTCGCCGCGATTTTACAGGCACTGCCGAAAATCTGACACATCGTACTTCGCCCTTCGTTCATCGCATTGAAGAGACGTTCTGCAATGCCGGGCATTCGGTTCCGCTTCGGTCGGCACGTTACATTCATACCGAAAATATCAGCCCGAATCGTTCCTTCGGTGCCGTGAATGTAGAGGATATTTTGCAGCGATTTTTGATTCCACGTCAAATAGACGTGTGCAACGCCCCTCTCGCATTGAAGCATTGAATACCAGTCTTTGATGCGGGGATTGTTGTTATCGCCGGGCTGACCGAGCAGGGTTTTTTCGCTGCGGATTTCGCCAAGCAGTTCGACCATCAGGTAGAGCGAATGTACGCCGACATCCCAAAACGGAAACCCGCCGGTTCGGCAGCGTTCCGGTAAGGAACCGCCTTCGTAAGGAGGAAATTCCTGACTGCGGAAGTGGTCAACAGCAAGCACCTTGCCGATTTTACCCGCCTTGACCATTCGCAGTGCTTTTTCAATGAAGGGGTCGCGGAGCATCGAATGACCGGCGCAAACCAATTTACCGGCTTTTTTTGCGGCTTCTTCGATTTTGTCGCAGTCGGCGTACGCAATGGAGAGCGGCTTTTCAACGTAAATATGGCAGTTTGCTTCGAGTGCCTCCAAAGCGTTGGAGAGGTGTGCGCTGGGCGGAGTACAGATATGAACGATGTCCGGCTTTTCTTTTTCAAGGAGTTCGGAGAACGTGCCGTAAACGCGGTTTTTCGCTACCTTGTGCCGTTGGGCAAGTGCTTCGGCTCCGGCAAGATTCAGGTCGGCAATGCCAACGATGGTCGCATTGGTGAACCGCTTGATTCCGCGAAGATGAAACTCGGCGATTTGTCCTGCCCCAACGAGGGCAACTTTGAACGGCTTTGTAGATTTTTTCAGCATTAGTAGAAGGCACAACGAACATTTTCTGTTGTGCATTATTCCAGTTCTGTTTTTTTGTTTTGTGTTGTCAATCGCTGCACTTCTTTTGACATTATGCCGTTTCTCTAATGTTTGTCAAGGTTTTTATGGAGCGGGTCAAGAAAACATTCAAACGATACCGAATGTAACTGTCCATAGATTTTGCCGGTTTTTTTGATACAATACGCCGAACATTGTGTTGCAGGAATCGAAAAAAATGAGCATAAGCCGTGAAATACAGAAACAGATTGACCAGTTGGCAGGGAAATTAGGAACGTTCAAAATGTCCCCCGTCGAGTTTTTGTCGCAAATCTATGTTGATATTACAAAAATCGGCAGACTGAACAATTGGAACGAAGACGAAGTCGTCGAGGCACTGCCGGAAAATCTAAAACTGCTTTTCGTCATCAGCGATTTGCAGACACGAATCGAATTCGACGGCTTGATTGCCTTCTTTGACAACCACATGCCGGAGGACATCAAACAAAAGCGGAAAATCCTCTCAAAGTTAGGACGTTCCCCCGTCCTTGATGAGTTCGACAAAGCGTACAAAATGTTCAGCGGCAATACCGGCAGCGAGGAATTGACGGATACCATCAACGGCTTGGGCGAAAAAATCGTCGAAACAATCGACACCAAATCATTCGCCGCCGCCCTGAAAAAAACGATTCCCGGGCTAGCGGTCGAATGGCAATGACCTTTTTTCTACCGCAATTCGATGTTCACCGGTCCTATCAAACCGCTTTCGACTCTGCCGACATAGCGGCTCGGTATCGTTAGGTAATGATTCGATACCGTATTGTACACCTCCACTTCGATACGGTTATCGCCCGATTTTAACAGCGGTTTAATATCAAACGTCCACGGCGAAGCAACACGCACTCCCGCCGATTGACCGTTCACCTTAACCTCTGCACTGGCAACAACCCTGCCGAGGTCGAGAACGATTTTCCGGCTGCCGCCCAAATCCTCCGAAGTGAACGGCAGTGTCTTACTGTAACGGATTCCGCCGCTGTATGACCGCAACCCCTCGTTTTTTGACCAATCACCGGCAGCAATTTCACCCTTGCCGCAAATGAACTTCACCGGCTCCTTGAAATAACTCCCGCCGTACTCCCCGCCATCCATCATAACTTGAATAATGCCCGTTCCGTTCGTACCAAGTCCGGCACTCGACATACGCTTGCCCTCTACAATTATTTCTTTTGTTCCCGGTGCCGTTTGGAGTCGGTAATGCATTATTATCCTTTTGCCCGCAAACACATCGAACGGCAGCACACCCGGCTTCAGCGTTTCCTTATCCGCATCGTACCAGCGCATCGCCAGCGGTCCGGTCGTTTCGTGCTGAATGCCGCTCCATACAAAATCCTTGATGACCGGCGGTCCCATCGTTGGATGCACCGCCCACAGACTTCCGCCGAACGGAGCAATCACCGCTGCCGCTTTCCATTGCGAATCATCAAAATCCAACTGCACCCAATCGCCGGACACATTATCGTTACATTTCCACGCAGCATCCGTTGCGGTCAGCACTGCCCATTGACCATCAGCCCCTTGCAGCCGAAGTTCACCGATTAAACCGCAATCACCGCCGCCGTTGACGGCTTCTGCGGCGATGACGTTTTTCCCTTCCTGCAACAGACCGGTAACATTGAAACACTGAATTTGATTCCACGTTTTCCCGCCGCCGACCAACTTTCCGTTACAGAAAAGTTTGAAGTTATCGTCTGCCGTCATCGCAATAACCGCCTGTTTACCGAGTTGCTCTTTGGTGAGGTCAACCGTCTTGCGGAAAAAAGCACTGTCCGGCACTGCCGTTTCTTTTCCCCGCCAAATCCAGGCGGAGTCCTTTTGCAGCGTGTTGGAAAACGAGGAATCTACCGCTTCTTCGGCAAACGCCGAGTCCTGTGTAACGACAACGAAATAGCCCGTACCGGCATTATCGTAACGCAAAAGTATCGGGTTTGCTCCCGCTTTCAGCGCAACCTTCGCATTGCCGCTCACCGCTTGTCCGTTAATCCACGCTGCTGCCGGTTTCATTCCGCCGGTGAGAATAATTCCTTCGCCTGCCGTTTTAGGAACAACGCTTGTCCAAAGATAATACCGCGTTCCCGCCGCTTCGGGCTGCCGAACGGTTTGGAGATGCCCGCTGGTCGCATATTTTCCAAGCCGAATGAATTCATCATACATATTTTCTTTGAGACCGTGATAACCCTGATGACCGGGGTCGCCTTCAACGCCGTACCGCCACGAGAAATCGTAATCCTTCCAAACGTATTTTTTGTCCGCAACGCTGTATCCTCCTCCGATACCGTTAACGGGATAATCGCTGATTTTGACGAGTTCCGCTTCAAGTTGCTGCACGTCTGCACCGGCAGGCATCGGACCGAGTTGCCGAAACTTCGGACCAAACGAATATGTCTGCTGCCGCCATTGACCCGGCTGAACATCTTCGTTTATGTTCGTTGAGGCGTACTGAAATTGCCGCGATTCCGGTCCAATCATTTCGCCTTTTTTTGCGGGAATTCGGTAATCGCCGAACGAATTGTCAAGTGTCGGCAGAATTTCGCTTTCCCAAAGCCCTTCAACCGGCAGAACTTTTTTTACCGCAGATAGTTTATTGACATCGGCATTTATTTCTGCTTTTCCCGGCGAGAAAACGATAATCGGCAAATCGGCAGACGCATTGTTCAAACGAAGCCGCGTCGTGTTTTCCGTTTGCTCAACAACTTGCAGCAATTCACGCTTGCCCGTCCACACGTCCCAGAGTTCCGCTTTCCCGCCGGAAAGCGTTCCGGTACGGACAGTGAACTCTGCATTGGCGGGCAGTTGGTAAAAAATATAAATGTCCTGTTCCGCCGCCTTGCGGTGAACGAAAAAGAACGTTTCTTTCTTGTCTTTCACATCGGTAATATCCTGCGTGAACGCCGAACGAATCGGTTCCAATGCCTCATCAATGTTGTTGTAACGATATTTCACCGGTAACTTTTCGGCAAGTTTTTTCACTTCGGGGTCATTTGCTCCCTGCCGGTCAGAGTATTCCGGCAGCGCACCAAGCGTAACAACAATCCCGCCCGCCTCGGCAAACTGCACCGCTTTTTCCAGCATCTTGTGCCGGACTGCCTTCGGATGCGGCAGCACCAGTACCCGATACGATTCGCCGGCAACGTTCAAGTGTCCGTCTTTAATTTCCGCTTTTTCAATCGACTGAAAATCAATGAAGTCCGCATCAATGCCGCTGCGGTAAAGTTTATTAACTGCATCAAACGACAGCGTTTTGGACTGTTCCGCATCAATACCGGCTTGCTTCGGCGCAACCGGATACCAGACGGCAATGTCGCAAACGTGAACGCCTTGTGTTGTCAGATACGCCAGCCGCTGTTCGGCATCCATAAAGGTCTTGAAGTGTTTCCAATACGGCTGCCGCCAATGATTACACGGCGGAGCCCATTCCCACCAGCCGCCGTGAGTCGAATAATACAAGCCGTGCAGCGCAAGGAGATTGTATCCCATCAGAAAATTGGCGAACGTCGCATCGGTAATTCCTTCCGATGAAGTTCCCCAACCGCTGCCGTAAAAACCTTCGAGCCAAACACGCGGGCGTTCATTCAAATGCGCAATCGAAGCGGCAACCTTCGGTTTAATCAAACTCTTACTCAAGCCGGGTTGGTCGCTGCCGGGTCCCTGATTCCAACGCTGCGTTCGGAAATAATCGCCGAATTCGCTGACATTGGTGCCGCGTCCGCCGTGGTCGCAGCCGTAAGTCATTCCGTTCTTCTGATGCCAGTCATAGACCGGCTTAAAATAGTTTTCTTCCGAAAGCGAAACGAGAACATCGTAATAATCGAGGCGGACTTTCACCGTCCGTTCGCCGATGTCCGCAAACAGTGCCGCAAGTTCAGGACGGACATCGTAGCCCTTCCGCTTTTTGAATTCATCGGCAAAATAGACGTTCCAAAGATTGCCCCCGACTTGAAAATTGAGTTCATCGGAAAAGAAAAAATTGAGACCTTTACCGCCCTCGTTGGGATTGCGGTCTAAAAACGGCTGAAAGAACTTTTCGACAACCGCCGCCCCCGATTTCGGGTGCATCGGGTCAATCGACGGGTTCACCTGCCGTGCCGTGATGATGTATTTTTTTCCGTTGAATACGGCATTGGAAACGGCGTTCGGGTCATCGGGCGTTGATGCGTCAACGGGTTTGCAATGAAGTACATTGCCGATAATTTCGGGATATTTTTGAACTGCCTCGTCCCATTTCCAGCCCTGACCGATTCCGAGAGTGTAATCGGAGAGCGAAATAGCGATGCCGCGGTTTTTGGATTCCTGCATAAACCAGTTGGTCAGATTCCACCATTCTTCGCTGAACAGCGGCGGTTCGCTGGGATAGGTCAGCCCGTAACTATGTCCGCCGATATGGCTGTGTGCGTAGTTGATTTGCAGTCCGGTCATACCGCGTCCCATTTGGGCGAGTTGGTCGAGTTGCCAAGAGATTCGTTCTTTTGTCAGCGGGTCTCCGAGCCACCAGTAGAAGGCGACATCGCCGTAGCCCGGCGGCGGTGTTTGAAAGTCGGCGGCAAATTGCTGCGGCGTAAGGTTATTGATTTTCCAACCTGCGGCGGGTTCCTCGCCTGAAAGAGCGGCAGCGCAAAGCACTGCGAAAAAAGCCTGAGTGGTAATGTGTTTCATTGGGGATGTCCTGTATAGGGAATAAATAATAGTCTGCTATTTTTCTCAAAAAAAAACAGCGGACGGGGTGAATTTCCGCATCGTTCCGCCAAAATTTCTTTGGTCATCAACCGGAACGTACCTTATCGTATCCGACAATCGGCTTTTGTGATTGTTTTTTCCCTGATTTCAAGGATTTACCGCCATTACAACCCGATTTTTTTTATCCAGTTTTCGACTTCGGATTTGCTTGTACCGGCACGGCTGCCGCTCACGGACAGACCGTCAAGTATCTCGGACTTGACCGCCAATTTTGCCGTATCGCTGAAACAACGAGCCGTTCCGCCTCCGCCGTGTG
This sequence comes from Planctomycetaceae bacterium, assembly GCA_031288955.1. GTDB lineage: Bacteria > Planctomycetota > Planctomycetia > Pirellulales > Thermoguttaceae > WRKP01. The sequence goes on from JAITQJ010000211.1 coordinate 8,658, forward strand.
TACAAAACGGCACCACCTGCTTGCCGGTCAAATCATATTCCGTCAGAAACGTCAACACCGGCGGAGCAATCGTACTCCACCAGTTCGGCGAACCGACAAAAACAGTTTTGTAACCGGCAAGATTATCCACCGACTCTTTCAGTGCCGGCTTGTAACCAGCATTGATTTCCTGTTTTGCCTGAACGGTGCATTGATTGTACTCCTTTGGGTAGGGTTTGACGGGCTGAATTTGAAAGACATCGCCGCCGGTCAACCGCTGAATTTCTTCGGCAATCTTTTTTGTGTTGCCTGACCACGAATAATAGACTATCAAGTGGTTCGTCATATTTTTTCTGTTATGCGATATTCTTTGCCTGTTCCTGAATGTTTGTTGACAACATTGCCTTGCTCCATAACCTGTACCATCAATTCTCTGTTGAGTATAGCACAAACGGGTTTCGTCCGCAAGAGATGCCTTTGCTTTCTCCAAAGCATAGGAAACAGTCCTGTAGGAAACTTCAGAGACGCTAACGCAAGACAGCGAAAGAAGGAAGCGGGGGCTTAATCCTCCGCCTCTTGCGTACCGCTATCTTACGATGGCGGATCTGAAAATTACCGCCAAGCCATTACTGACCGGCAGGCGGCGTAAAACTAGGGGCATCTGCACGCCTGTAAACAGTTGTTTGTGAAAGTGCGTATCGCCCCTTTACGGCTGCGGCTCTAATAACATTCTTTCATTTCCATTAACAAAAAGACCCGGCGTATGCCGTGGTCTTACGGAGACTTATTGCTATGACAAAATTATCAATTCTTTATCGTCAACTCCAGCAGTGTGTGGCTTCTTTCGACGCTCAACACGACGGGCTTCGTTTTGTCCGCTTGGTTTATCAATTCCCCGATAACGGCAAGCGACGGAGTCAGCACGCCGTTGAACATCACAATCAAATCGTCCGGCTGAACACCGGCTTTTGCCGCCGCACTGTCCGGCAGCACTGCATCAACAAACGGCGGAGTACGCTCTCCAACCGGTGTTATCAAAAGCAATCCCCAAGCCTGAAGTGTTCTCGATGTATCTTCGGGAATCAATTCACGCTGCCATTCACGCCGTTCTGTCCGAACCGTTCCCCCGGAAGAATTATTAGAGGCTAAACTTGTTACCGGTACGGCATAATTGAGCCAGGCATTGTTTTCTTTGTTTCGCAATTCCTTGCCGATGATACCGAGCAGCGCGCCGGTGTCCGCTGCTATCACCGCCCCGCCGCAGGCTCCCGGATTGTTCACCGTAAAGTCAACGACATAAATACCGCCGCGGTACGGTGTTTCAAAAACACCCCGCCGTGCCGATAACAATGTCCGTGCCGCTATCTGCCCTTTTTGAACGCTGACCGCCTCGCTGCCTTCCGCTATGTTAAACGGATTCGACAAAGCATAAACCGCAGTCCCCGGCAGAGCGGGAGGAATAACCTCCGCCTCTTTATCCGGCAGCACAAAATACGCAAAGCGTTCATTCGCATCTTCGGTCTTTATCTGCAACAGAGCCGTTTCCTTCGCAATGTCGGCTTGCGTCATTTCGGCTTCGTACTGCCGTCCATCGTGAAGCACCACACGGAGCGGACTGCTCTGCAACGCCGAAGTCAATGCCGTCAAAACACGTCCGTTTTCGGAAACCAGCACGCCCGACTGATAACCGTGAATTCCCCCCGCCGATGCCCCATAAATTCTGACAACCTTCGCCATTGCAGTATGAAGAACGAAGTGCGGCGATGTTTTGTCTAATTGCTGTAAAGACGGTTTCGAGACCAACGCATTATCGTCATCATCTTCTTTACTTTTCGTTTCTCCTTCTTCTCTCAAAAATGTATTTTTTCCGCATCGGACTTCGATGCCGTTTCCCCTAAAATAGACTTCGCAGGGATGTTCGATTGCACTGCCGAACATTTCAACGAGTACCGGCTTACCCGTTGCCGGTGCAAAGTAAAACCGGACTTCGTTCCCCCGCCACGCCGCCGTAATGACATCGCAGAGAACATCCAAATTGCCCGCCAGCGGTGCCGTTCCGGTATAAACAATATCTGCATCGGCAGCGTCGTCCGACAAATACAGCCGGCGCATCAGATACAGAGCCGTAAAAAGCCCGCCGCTTCCCCGCGGTGCCTGATAATGCGACAACGGGTCGGTTACAAACTCCTTCGTTTCAAGCATCAGGTTCACATTCCAAAAACCTTTGCCCAACGGAAGCGTGTATTGTATTCCGCCGTCTGAAACGACAAACGCCGTTTTAGACGTTGAAATTGTCCAGGAAGCGTTGTTTGCCGCTGCGTCCTTATCCGCTGTTGTCCAATATCCGTTATTCAGTGTCCAGTTCCGAAACGCTTTTAAGACCCGCTGCCGTTCGATGCGGTTGTAATAAAAGTTGGCGTATCCTGTTCGGCTCTCGTAATCCGACGGCGGCAGTGCAGGAGCAGCCGATGTTTTTTTACGTTCTTTGTTTTTCGGCAACTTTTTATCGTCTTTCATTTTCCAAAAACCGCTCTCGGCTGTCCATTGCTGCAATTCTGCCTCGCTGTGTAAACCGGCAAGACGCACGAACGTTTCAAAACGTTTGCCGTCGCTGCCCCGAACGGTTACCGGCAGCCGCCAGCCTTTCGGAAAGATACCGAGAACGTTTTTGAACGTATTGGCAGAGTCAATCGTTCGACCAGCAAAGCGGAGCAATTCGTCATCGTAGCGCAAACCGCTGCGGTACGCATCGGCAGTACCGAGAACATCACTGAACAAAACTCTGCCGCTTTTGTCTGTTGAAACGGCGGCGTTCATCGTACTATGGTCAACAATCTGACCGCTTTTTAATACGCCGAGAAAGTACCTGACCTGATTACTCGACACCGCAAAGCCGATACCGACGTTGACGCGTCCCCGTTTTTCAAAGGAACAGCGTCCGACGATGCCG
>JAITQJ010000224.1 GCA_031288955.1 Planctomycetaceae bacterium
TAATATGCGCTGCCGGTATGTTTTTGTTTATCCGTTTTGGTATCGGTTCTCTTGTCAAACGCCTGACTGTCCATCGGGGAATGTTTCACAGTATTCCGGCAGCGGTATTGTGCGGCGAACTCGTGTATCTTTCGGCAGCCGGTACGCAAGAGGAGCGGCTTTTGAAAGGGGCGGCTTTGACGGCAGGGTATTTATCGCATTTGATACTTGATGAAGTGTGCAGTATCGATTCAACAGGACGGGTTTTCAAGCCGTTTCGGTTAAAAAAATCTTTCGGGACGGCTTTGAAATGGAGCGACCCGAAGCGGAAATTCGGCACGTTTATGCTTTATGCGGCAGTTTGTCCGCTGACATATACGCTAATGAACGAGACAAAGACGGTCAATCTGCCGGAGACGGGAGTTCGCATCGAAGAAACGGCAGGAAACTTCACGGGGAGCATCACGAGTAATACCAAAGGGGCGGAAGTGATAGCCCCAGCATTGTCTTCCGGTGTGCGGCGGGACAACGAAATGTCGGTTTTTTCGGCACCAACACCGCAGCAGGCAGCACCGGACAATTACATTCCTCCGCTGCCGCAGGAGTTATCACCGTTGATGCCGGTCGGCAGCGAATTTGTTCCTCCGCTCCCGAAAACATCGCCTGCACCGATATTTCTTCAGTAAAAAGCGTCCTGCTGTCTAAAAAAACGAAAGTGCGGCTGAACTTGCACAATTTTTTTGTTTTTGCCTCAACTGCAATACCGTCAAGTTTTCGCTCGAATCGTTCGATTATACGGGTAGAGACAAACCGATTGGTACGAAGAATGCCGCTAATATTGAAAAAAAGATTGATTACCGCTCTTTTGCTGTTGTTTTTTACGGCAGCGGGCTGCGGTACGCAGTCCAATACCGGTTTGCCGCAACCGCATAAGACCGTTTCCTCTGAAGCGGTTTCGCCGATTGATTTTATTGAAAACCGCTTGGAAGGCTTGGAAACGGCAAAAAAGGAGCGAAAACCGGCACTGTTGTTTTTTGCAATACCGAACAACGCCGGTTCGCAAAAGATGTTAGAAACGGCGTTCGGCGATGCCGAAGTTCGGCAGTTAGCCAAATCCTTTATCTGCATTAGAATTGACGGTATTCAGGATTCTGCCTATTGTGAAACGCTTGGAGTTCGGGGGTTTCCAACCGTTGTGCTTGCTAATTCCAACGGCAGCGAGATTCAGCGGCTCACGGGCAGACAATCGCCTGACCAATTAGCCGTACAAATGCACGTTGTTCTGCAAACCGTAGCGATGCGTTCGGGCGGAACGGTTCTATGAGGCAAAAAGCGCAAGCAAAATTGCTTGCGCTTTTACTTGCGCTCGCTTGCGCTTCGGGTGATATACTGCCCGTGTAAAAATTATTTTTTTCGTCTGACAAATTCTTGACAATAAACAGTTGACAAGCGAAAATAAACGAAGTACAATGACATTGTAGCCTTTCTCCTTGTCCATTTAACCGAGACTATGTCCGAAGAACTATCCTCTGAATTAAATACCGAGGCACAAGCGGGTCCCCAAAAACGGGTCGTCGAAGAAGTTGTGTCTGAATACGTTGTATCGTGGCGCTGGATTTTCGGCGGTATCCTTTTCGCCGCCGTCACCGGAGGTTCTCTCTTCGGCGTACACAGCGTACGGTCGCTCGGAATGTCCGACCATATCATTGATGTTGCCAAAAGAATGACCGCCGAAGCCGAGCAGGATAAAGCGGATTTGGCAAAAGAATCCGAAACGGAAAAGAGACAGGAATTATTCCTTCATTCGATTAAAATACGGACAGACGCTGCCAATCTGCTCAATAATTACCGGCAGTCGGAAACAACGTCTAATCTTGCCGTTCTCGAAGAATTGTATGGAATTCTCGACGGTCTCTATAGCGATTTGGGCGGGGCAATCACACCGGCAGGCAGTGAGCGCGGTCGGCAACTGATGGACGTATGCGTTGTGCTGGTGCGGACAGTAGCCGAGGTTGAGTCGATAAAATACCTGACCCGGCTTTTGGAACTCGAATGGGACCGGCGCAATTTTGCGGGTATCCTTGAGCGGGGTAAAGAATTGCTGCGGGCTGACCAGCGGGTGAACGGAAAAGAAAATTACGATGCGCTGCATTACATCACGTTATCGTTGTTTGAGCGGCTGCCGGTGTCGGATTACGGTCCTGCGGAGTTGCAGTTACCGCCGGCATCGTTTCCGAGAGAAATAGACGAACTGCTGAAGCGGGTCTATCTGATGAAACCGGAAGATATTGATATTGCGTCCCGGTACGCGGAATTTGTTGTCGACGTTAATCGTGAGTCTTTTTCCAAGTCTGCGACTGACACACTGCGGCGGGCGGCAAAAGAAGAACGGGAAACGCTGGCGAAAAATATCATCAACGATGTCGTTGCGAGGAATCCTGATAAGCCCCGTGCATACCTTGTGCGGTATCATTTTTCGTACCGTTATTTTCAGTCAACCGATTTGCAGGACCGGGCGAACGCCGATTTGCAGAAAGTGTTGCAGTTGGACCCGAATAACCCTGAAGCGTTGATACTATCGAGCCGCGATGCGTTTCGGCAGATGCAGATTGCTTCCCGTGATAACAAACCGGACAATGCGGCTCAGTGGAAGAAGACCGGCGAAGATTTGCTGCGTAAGACAGTCAAGGAGAATTCGTCATACGGTATCGGTTATCAGTATCTCGGCGATTATTTGGTCAGCGACGGCAAACTGGACGAAGCGTTGCAGATTTGGGGACAGGGCGTAAAACTGTCGTCCCGGTGGACAACCGAAGAACTGATTGGACGTATCGTTCTCGTGCTGCTTAACCAAAATAAAACGGCGGAGGTAAAGCAGCAGTTGGACGCTTTTTCCGGTGCATTGGCGGATATGCGTGTAACAAGACCGCAGTCGGTTGCCGCGGCGGTCAATATGCGGACACTTCTGACAGCACGGCTTTATGTCGTCGAATCACAGATTACGCAATCAAAAATCGAAGCGTCAAAGGCGGACATCAACAGCGAGGATACGCGGAAATTGTTTACCCTGATTCAGCAAAGACGTGCCGATGCGCTGCAGTTATACGACGGACTGCTGAAGTCGTTCGGTAAGTCGAAGAATGACTATATCATAGAGCAGTCCAGCGTTTATTATCAGTTGCTTCCGCAGTCGCTGATGATTGCCGGACGGCTGAAAATGGACCAGGGGATTTGGGATAGTGCCATCGAGTATTTTATGGCGGCGATGCCGTTTTCGCAGGTTCGGGAACAGGCAATGCTTGCGGCAGCCGGCGCATATCAACAGGGCGGGCGTTTAGAGGATTCAACACGAATGCTCGGTATGGCTGCACAGCAGGACCCGAATAATATCGCCGTCCGTTTTGCTTATGCGAACAGTTTATTCCGCTCGCAGTTGGCACTAACAAGTGCAGACCCCGCAGCATTGGAAACAGTCAAACAGGAGTTAGACTATCTCGAATCGCACCGCAGCGAATTGAAACAGCCTTGGGTGATTGACATTCGGCTGGTTCATTTGGATTTGGCGAGGTCGCAGTTATCGAACTTGGCGGACACGATTTTAGCGGCTCAAAACGAGGCGGTGAAGAATTTCCGAACATTAGAAGACAAACCGTTTCCGCCGGATGCGGACGGTAAAGTCCGCAAGTATTCAGATGACCCCGAATTCGTGACGGAGTTGGTCGGTATTTACAGCAGTTTGGCGGCGGTAGCAGATTTTGACCGGCTTCTGCCTAAACTGCGGGAGTTTCCTAACGGCGAAGCGGCGTATTATGCAGCGCGGGTGAATGATTGTCTGCGGCGGGACGACAAGGACGGGGCGATTGCCGTCATTGAACAGGCGAACGCCAGCGATAAGTTGAATACGTCGCAGAAAGAACGTTTTGTCGGCGTGCTGCAAAATCTCAAGGGAGAAACGAAAACCGAGGACAATCAAAGTTCACTCGAAAAAGTTTATGCCCAACTGAAAACGACATTCGACCAAAATCCTGAATCGCTGAAGCCGCAGGCGTTTTTTATGCTCGCCAATATGGCTCTTGACCGCGAAGATTACGAAAATGCGAAGACCGTGCGCGACCGGTTACAGAAAATCGAAGGCGCAACCGGAACGATGTGGCGGTATGTTACAGTCCGTCTGATGCTTGCCGACAAGGTGCCGGACTTTGATAAGATTCGCCAGATTTACGAAGAAATCGTCAAGGAACGTTCACTTTGGGATATGGCGTATGTGCTGGGTGCAAGCATCGAAGACCGCTATTTGGAACTGAATCCTGACAATGCGGAGGCGAAAAACCGTTTAATCAATGCGATGCAGCAGGCGATAAAGAACGGTAATACGCAGCAGCCGGTTTGGGCGAGACTCGTCAATTTGTACGAACAAGCCGGTCGGACGGATGATGCCCGTGCCTTGGTTCGGGATGCGGCTCTGCGGGGTATTTTGCTTGATTCGCAAACGGGACAGTTTCCGCAGCCTTATGCCCGAATGTATTCACAGATACAGACCAGCATAGCCAACGAAGACGTTCAAGGTGCCGATATTACCGCTCAACAGTGTATCAAACTGGCGGAAAAACGGCACGAAAAGCCGGAGTTGCTTTATGCTCTGAACCTGGCAATCGGCAAGGAGTTTTTTGATGCGTCGCTGTATGCCAGTGCGCGGCGGCACTTGACGGTAGCGGCACAACGGGGCGGTACTTCGGTTTATCCGCTCGCCGTCTGCATTGCAAAATCCGGTGAAGTTGACCAAGGCTTTGCCTTGCTGCTCGACGAAATCAATGCGATGCCGTCTGCAACGCCGACACTGCTGCCTGCCATTTTGGTACTAATGTCGCAGATTAAGCCGTCGGAGGCAATTTATCAGCGGATTGACCGCCTGATGATACGGGTAGAAAACGGTGAACGTCTCGTTTTGTCGGGCAAATTAGAAGAGTCCGAAGCGGGCAATGAAATCCCGTTGGGGACGAAACGTGTAATGTCGTTGGCACTGCGTTTTCCCGACGGCAAAACGCCGATAGACCCGGCGGCGATTCATTTTGTACCGCCTGCTCCGGCACAACCTGCTCCAGTACAACCTGCTCCGGCACAACCTGCTCCGGCACAACCAGCTCCGGCACAACCTGCTCCGGCACACCCTGCTCCGGCACAACCTGCTCCGGCACAACCTGCTCCGGCACAACCCGTTCCGGCACAACCTGCTCCGGCACAACCCGTTCCGGCACAACCTGCTCCGGCACAACCTGCTCCGGCACAACCCGTTCCGGCACAACCTGCTCCG
>JAITQJ010000256.1 GCA_031288955.1 Planctomycetaceae bacterium
CCTACAATTTTCTGTAAGCCCGCCATTTTAAGCGTAAAAAAGGCAAATTTTTTCGGCGGAGGGGACAAAAATCTGCGTGTCAGAACACGACGAGAGGCGTTTTTTGCGTAAAAAAAGAAGACTCTTGCCTAGCATTCCGTGTATAGATATACTATAAGTCCATACGTTATACCGTTTTAATCTGTTCGGCAATCATCGCTTTCGACGAAATTGTAATAAAAAAGGACAAAAATGGCGTTTTTTATCTTATCGCCAATCGTCTTTTGACGAAAAACGGACAAAAACGGCAATTATTCTCCATTGGCACGTTTTGTGCGGTTACGTACTGGTAGAGGGTATGAAATAACGATGACCGAACAGCAAAGTTGGCAAATCTTTTTCGACGAAGGACGCGGTTTTCATAAAACTGTTCGCAGTTCAGTCAAGCGTCCGCATATTTTCACTCCAAGCATTATTCAAAATATCGCTGCGATGGCGATTGAAAAATACTTTATGGCGATTTTTATGAAAAACGGGCTGATGCCGATGAATCATACAATGACCGATTTCATCGCCGCATCGAAGTTGATTTTGACACTCAAAGCGGAACTTATCGAAACTCTCCTTTATATGGATAACTTGCAGCAAATATGCTCCTTTGACTTTTTTAAGATAACACCGCCCAGCGAAGGCGATGTTGTCCGGTTTATCAAAGCAGTCGATGATGTTGCCGAAATTGCCGAACAGGAACTTGGAATCGAACAATGAAACGGCTAACGATACTCGACACAACATTGCGGGACGGCGACCACGCGGCAGGCTTTGCATTTTCGCCGGCTGACAAACCGCAACTGGCTCTCGGCTTGGCTGAAGCAGGCGTTGATATTGTCGAAGCAGGATTTCCGCTTGCTTCCCGTACGGATTACGATGCCTGCCGGAATGTTACAAAAATACTTGAGGGCGGACACACGAAAGCAGCAATGATGTGCCGCGGAAACAAAAACGAAATCAAAAAAACGGCAGCGGTACTCGGCAGTTCCGGTGTCCTGCATATCACATTGCCGGTAAGCGGTTCACACATCGCAAGCGGACTAAATATATCCCGTTTGCAATTATTGAAAAAAGCCGAAGAGTGCGTGTCTTTTGCATCGGGACTTGTTTCGGCGGTTGAAATAGGAGCCGAAGACGCAAGCAGAGCGGATATTGATTTTTTGTGTGAATACTGCGAAACGGTCATCGAAGCCGGTGCTACTATCGTCAATATTGCTGACACGTTAGGCGTGTTGTCAGTACCGCAAGTTGCAAAACTTATCAAGTTGTTACAAAAAAAAATTCCGTCGTTTTCACTGGAAAACACGGCATCAGGCAGCGCAGTGTTAAGCGTGCATTTTCATAACGACTGCGGTCTTGCGGCTGCAAATACACTTGCGGCTGTCGAAGCCGGCTGCGGTCAAATTGAGACAACCGTTTGCGGAATCGGTGAACGCTCCGGTAATGCTGCCCTTGAAGAAATCGCGGTCAATCTTGCAATGCACCGTGAGATATACAAAGTCCAGACAGGACTGCGGCTGGAGCGTTTATCCGCCCTGACTGATTCGTTTTACCGTGCTGCCGGAATATCGCTCGGTCCTTTGAAGCCGGTCATCGGTTGGAATGTCCACGCACATACTTCGGGAATTCATCAAAAAGGTTTGGAGTCTTCGCCTGATAATTATTCGTCTGCAATACTTCGCAAGAGCGGCAGCGTTCCGCAGCGCATCGTTCTTTCACGTCATTCGGGAAAGTCCGGTGTCAGAATGGCAGCAGCGTACTGCGGACTTGGTGAATTAAATGATAAGGCTGCCGAAAAAATCTTATGCCGCGTCAAGACAACGGACAAGCGGACGGTCGGCTTAACGGAATTTCTCGTTATAATCGGCGAGTTGGGCTTGCTGCCGAAAGGTTCGCCGAATCCGGTATGCTGTTCGTTTTTTTCCGAACAAAGTGCCGGCGGATTTCACCGCATCAAAACAACACTTTCCGACGGCAGAACATATCACGGCAAAGGCGCAACCGCCGAATCGGCAGTGATGGACACCGTTAATAAAATTTCCCCTTTTCAAATCGCATTGGAAAGGGCGGAACTCAACGGAATGAACGGACAATACCGCCTTTACACCATCATCAAATCGAACGATAAAAAAACAGCCCTTGAACGTTATGGAGCGTCGCCCAACCGCCTGATGTTCGAGTGTTGTTTAGATGTGATAAACCGATGCCGGTTTATGTGCCGCAGCAAACAAAAAACAGAGCAAGTTACCCTATCAGATGCCGATGACAACCATACACCCCGCAGCAGAAAACGATGCGCCGTTGATTTTGCGCTACATTCAGGAACTTGCGGAATATGAAAACCTTTCGGATAAAGTTTTTGTAACCGAAATGGTTCTTCGTGACTGGATTTCAAGCGGTAAAGTTGAAGTGCTGCTCGCAAAATACAACGGCGAAGATGCCGGTTTTGTGCTTTATTATTTTACATACGCCACTTTTCGGGGCAATACAGGAATTTATATCGAAGATTTGTTTGTGCGTCCCGAATACCGGCGCAACGGAATCGGTAAAATGCTTTTTCGTGAAGTTGCCCGAATCGCCAAAAAACGCGGCTGTTTCCGAATCGACTGGATGGTTCTCGATTGGAACAACAGCGGAGCGGCGTTTTACAAAACAATCGGCGGTATTCCCGTCAACGATTGGATAACATATCGTTTGCAAGACCAGTCCATTGACTTGCTTGCGGACGATAAAACAGAACCTTAACCTAAAGAAAGGGACACAATGAATTTACGAAGACGTTTCCTGCTCCTTGCGGTGATTCTCGCAGCAGGATTGACTGTAAACGCAGCAAAGGCTGCCGAACTCAACCTTGCCGCTGCGGCAAGTTTGAAAGAGTGTATGAACGAAATCATCGTTCTCTACAAAACCGCTGCGCCGAATGTCAAAGTCGTAGCAAATTACGAAGCATCGGGAACACTGCAAAAGCAGATTGAAAACGGTGCGGCGGCAGATGTCTTTATATCCGCCAATCAGGAGAAGATGGACATTCTCGAACAGAAAGGATTTACCGTAAAAGAAACACGCAAAAACCTGCTAAAAAATAAGGTCGTTTTAATCGTTCCGAAAAACGCAGCGAGTCCCATAAAAACGTTTGCCGACCTCGGAAGCGATAAACTCAAAGAGAAAGGTTTGGCAATCGGCGACCCCAAAGTTGTTCCAGCCGGTAAATACGCAACGGACATTTTCAAGACGCTTAAAATCGAGGACAAAGTGATGCCGAAAACCGTTTTGGCACAAAATGTCCGCGCCGTTCTCGCTTATGTAGCCCAACAGGAAGTTGATGCCGGCATTGTCTATCTGACCGATGCGATGTTAATGAAAGACAAAGTCGTTGTCGTTGACGAAGCACCGGAAAAAAGTCACGAACCGACGATTTATCCGTCGGCGGTCATCAAAACCGGCGGCAGCATTGAAGACGGTAAATCGTTTCAGCAATTTCTCTTTTCTGAAAAATCCGCCGCCCTTTTCAAAAAATACGGATTTGAAACGGTTTCAGAAAAAGGAAAGGATAACAAATGACGGACTGGTCGCCGCTGTTCATTTCGCTCAAAACGTCCTTGTGTGCTACGGTTATCGCTTTTTTTCTAGGGATAGTTGCAGCACGGTTGGTCGCCGGAATGAACGGCAAAAGCAAAGCGGCTGTTGATTGTATTTTAACTCTGCCGCTTGTCCTGCCGCCGACCGTTGTTGGTTTTTTTCTGCTGTTGATCTTCGGCTGGAATAGTCCGGTCGGTCAACTGTTACGAAAAGTTGGAATACGTATCATTTTTTCGTGGGAGGCGGCGGTCATCGCGGCGGCAGTTGTTGCATTTCCCTTGATTTACAGGACGATTCGTGCGTCGTTGGAACAGATTGAACCTTCAATACTTGATGCGGCACGCACACTGGGGCTTTCGGAATGGACGATTTTTTGGCGTGTGATGCTTCCTATCTGTTTACCCGGCTGCGCTGCCGGTGCGGTGCTGGGCTTCGCAAGGGCTTTGGGAGAATTCGGTGCAACGTTAATGATTGCCGGTAATATCCCCGGTAAGACGCAAACTATTCCCGTCGCCATTTGGAGTGCTGCCGGAGGAAACGAGATGAACATCGCACTTATTTGGGTTCTTATCATTGTTTCCATTTCGTTTTTCGTTTTATTTCCGCTCAATATTTTCGGAAAAAGCCGGTTATGAGTCTCGAAGCCGATATTGTTAAAAAACTTTCCGATTTTACACTGGACGTTCATTTCAAAGCGGAAAACGAACGCCTCGGTTTGCTGGGTGCGTCCGGCTGCGGAAAAACGATGACGCTTAAATGTATTGCCGGCATCGCAGCACCGGATTCAGGACGAATCGTTATCAACGGAAAAACCGTTTTTGATTCCGTACGAAACATCAATCTTCCGCCGCAAAAACGCCGTATCGGATATTTGTTTCAGCAATACGCTCTTTTTCCAACGATGACGGTACGCGAAAATATGGAAATCGTTCTCCGTCATTTTTCAAAAGCAGAACGCAAACGCCGTATTGACGAGATGATAACAAAACTGAACCTTTATGATTTTTGTAACAGAAAACCTTCGCGTCTCAGCGGCGGGCAGCAGCAGCGGGCAGCGATGGCGCGGATACTTGTTACGTCGCCGGAGTTGATTATGCTCGACGAACCGCTTTCTGCGCTGGATAGTTTTCTGCGTAATAGCGTTGAAAATGAATTGATGCGGATGCTTGTTTCTTTTGACGCAACGATACTTTTTGTTTCGCATAACCGGGATGAAGTTTTTCGGATATGCGAACGTATGTTCGTTCTTCAGGACGGACAAAAGGCGGCGTTCGGCACGACAGAGGAACTTTTCCGTAACCCCGGTTCGCTTGCCGCTGCGAGGCTGACCGGCGTTAAAAACACTGCGCCCGCATTTCGGATTAACAGACGAAAGATTAACGTACCGGACTGGGGCATCGCTCTTGAAACGGCAGGCGATGTTCCCGATGATTTGAAGTATGCTGCCGTCCGTGCACATCATATTTACGATGATATTTCCGGCAGCGCAGCGGTCAACTGTTTCTGCTTTCAGGTGTTACGAAAACAAAGCGAGCCGTTTAAGATACAGGAATTATTACGTATATCCGGTGAATACCAGCCGCTTATCCGTTTCATTTCCGGCGATTACGACCCCGTGTTTCCAATGCAGGAAATTCAATCCGTGCGCAAAATGTTCATTCCTCCTGAACACGTAATGCTTTTAACGGATTGAATGTCCCGCACAATAAACCGGTAGCGTTTATCTGAAGGATTTCGTTACGCTATCAAATAATCGGCGGCGGGTTCTCCCTTTTCGACAGATTCGATGACGGCATCCATCGCTTCTTCGCTGTTGATTCCGCCGAACCACCAATTTTCAGGATAGACGACGACCGCCGGTCCCCGGTCGCAAACTTTCAGGCAACTCGTACAAGCAACGGCAACGTCCGCCAACCCGCGGTCGGCAAGTTCCTCTTGCAGATATTGCAGTAATGCTCCTGCGCCGCCTTTGGCGCAAACTCCCTGCGGCGTTCCGTTCATACGAAACGAACCGCAAACTAAAATGTGATGTGCCGGTTTTTGCATAGTCTTATTTCTCCTTGTGAAATTGTTGTGAAATGATTGAAAAGTTAACCGCAGCCTCCGCCCGTTCCGGTGCAGGCTTTTCCGCAGCCGCATAGACCGGGTGTACGAAGGAGAACTTTCGGCAAGTTCCGTCCGTTAAAAACATAGGGAACCGATTCGGAAATAAGTCCTTCAAGTACAACAATCGGCAAGCCGTTTTCTTCGAGAACCTTTTGCGGATTGGGACCGCAGCCGCTCACGAGAACCGCTGCGCAGTCGCCGAACGAATCGGCAAATTGCCGCCAGCGCAGGTTACCCGAACCGGGAACCGGTGTTCTGCGTTTTTCCAACAGGACAATGTCATCGTCCTGTTTTCCATAGACTAACAATGCTTCCGCTTCGCCGAGGTGCCGGTTAACGAAAAGTCCTTCCCGTGAAGCCACTGCTACGTGGGGGCGTTCGGTTGTTGTTCTGATAGCGGCGGCTTCCCGCAGCAAATTGTCGGTTCCCTGCGGGTTGCCGCAGCCGATTATTCCGACGGCATCCGCCCGGCAGCGGGCGCAATGCGTCATCTGAAACAAATGTTCTCCCGCCTTTTTTCGCAGCGAAAGCATATCATTATGTTCCGGCGTTGGTATGTTCGCAAAATCCGTTCCTTCAACGGACATAAGCGGAATACAGTTTTGAATATCCGCTCCTAATTTTTTACAGTATGCCGCAACGTCAACGGCGTGAACATCATTGATACCGGGAATAATAACGGTATTGATTTTCACAGTAATACCGTGCGTTTTGAGTTTTTCTACCGCCTCGCTTTGACGTTCAAGAAGGATTTTCGCCCCTTCGATTCCGCGGTAATTTCTTGCGCCAAGGCGAACCCAGTCATAAATCTTTGCACCGATTTCGGGTTCAACGGCGTTGACCGTTACCGTAACGTGTGAAACATTCAGACGGGCAATCTGTTCAACGTGTTCGGGTAATTCCAGTCCGTTCGTTGCCAGACAAAGAAGTTTATCGGGATATTTTTGACGGACAAGTTCCAGCGTTTGCAGAGTTTCGCGGGCATTGGCAAACGGGTCGCCCGGTCCGGCAATTCCGATAACCGAAATATTGCCGATTTTTGCCAACACGGAATCGAGATAGACAAGTGCCTGTTCCGGTTTAAGAACGATACTCGTTACACCGGGTCGGCTTTCGTTGACGCAGTCGTATTTTCTGTCGCAGAAACGGCACTTGATATTGCATTTCGGCGCAACAGGAAGATGAATTCGTCCGGTCTTGTGCCGTGCGTCGGAACTGAAGCAGGGGTGTTCGGTAAAGTCCGTCATCGTTTGCTATTATTGTTACAAATTTCTTAAATATACGTCCAGCCGCTTGGAGCGGCATTCTGTTTTGCTTCCATCAAGGCATTACAAATCCGTTCAAATAAATTGAGCGTACCGTTATATCCGAGATGTAAAATACGGTGTCCCCCGATGCGGTCGTGTATCGGAAAACCGCATCGGACAAGCGGAATACCAAGTTGCCGCGTCAAATAAAATCCTTTGCTGCTGCCCAGTGCAAAGTCCGCTTCGAGTTCAGCCGCTGATTCCATTATTGTTGCAAAATCGGTATCAGACATAATTTTTGTTTCTGTGTGTAAATGCTGCTGTATATTCTTTTGAGACTCTTTTATCCGCCGGCTAAAACTTTCGCCCGCCGCACCGGTTGCGGCAATGACCGGTATCACGCCTATTTCATCAAGAAATGAAGCCATCGCAACAACAAAATCTTCATCGCCGTACAAAATCGCCCGTTTTCCCGCACAGTATTTATGTCCGTCGAAATACGCATCAATGAGTCTGCTCCGCTGCTTTGTCCAAATGTCCGGCATCGGACTGCCGGTCATCCCGTTAAGAACGTCAAAAAAACGGTCAGTGTTTCCAATTCCGATAGGCAAGTCAACGTACTCGGCAGGAATATGAAAATGTTCACTCATATAGTACGCCGCATTCCGTTCGGGATTTAATGCTTTGCCGAGATAAAGCGTTCCGGCGGCTTCACTCATTGCGGCAATGCCGGAAACCGGCGTTCCGCCTTCGGGAATCTTTTGATATTCTTCCCAGGTACCGCCGTCAAAAGTTTCGGAATAATCCGGCAGCAGCGTGTACGGTACTTGATACGATTGAAGAATGCTGTGCAATGCCCGAATATCTTCAACAGAAACAAAGTTGGAAATCAAATTGATACGGTTCGTTTTTGTAACATTATTATTTTTCTGTACCATACAGCACACGGCGGCATAAATTGCTTCGTGAAATCCGTCGATATGGGTACCGCGGTAACTCGGCGTTGAAGCATAAAAAATAATTGGACGACAGCCGTTTTTTGCGTCCGATAGATATTCACGCAGATACATTGAAACATCATCGCCGATAGTTTCAGAAAGACACGTTGACGCAATGCCGATAACCTGCGGCTGATACTGCTGTGTAACATTATCAAGCGCACGGAAAAGGTTGTTGCGTCCGCCGAAAATTGCCGTTGCTTCGACAAAGTTCGACGATGCAATATCGATGGGTTCGCGGAAATGACTAATTCCGTAACGGCGAATATACGTTGCGCAGCCTTGTGAACCGTGAATCAGTGAAATGCAGCCTTCAATACCGTGCATCGCAAAACACGCTCCAAGCGGCGAACAAAGTTTACACGCATTACGGGCTGAAACAAAAGCCGGTTCGGAAAAATGTTCATTGTTCATTATCCATTCTCCAAAAAACTCTGGCAGGCGAAAATTTCCAAACGGGACTCAACACGGTTGCGTAAACTTCTTTTGCAAAATTGAGCATACCTTCAAAGCCGGCGAGGGCTGTTTTTCTTTCGTGATTATGGTCGCAAAATCCGATGCCCATTTTGTACGCAATGGGACGTTCTTTGACACCGCCGATGAGCAGGTCGGCTTTTTTTTCCAAAACAAAACGTGAAAGTTCAAGCGGATTACTGTCATCACAAATAATTGTTCCTTCGCCGGTAATTTCTTTAAGGTATTTATAGTCGTCTTCGTTTCCTGACTGCGAACCGACAACGACGGTTTCAATGCCGAGATGCCGCAGTGCTTTGACGAGCGAAAAGGCTTTGAACGTGCCGCCGACATAAATTGCAGCCTTTTTTCCTTCGAGACCGCGGCGGTAGGGCGCAAGTTTCGGTAACAACTTCGTTACTTCACTGCGGACTAAATCTTCGGTACGCTTCATTATTCCGCTGTCGTGAAAAAACTCCGCAACATCGTACAAGGCTTTCGACATATCTTCGATTCCGAAATACGAAACACGGATAAACGGAATACCGAATTTTTCTTTCATCATTTTTGCCAGATAAGTCATCGAACCGGAACACTGCACAACATTAAGTTGAGCGTGATGTGCTTTTCCAATATCTGCAACACTGCTGTCGCCGGTAAAACACGTTTTTATATCGATTCCTATCCGGCGGTAATAATCTTTGATAATCGAAGTTTCTCCGGCAAGATTAAACTCGCCGAGGATATTGATTGCCTTATTATCCGGCAGGTCTGCGGTAAGCGGCGTTTTCCCGTCTCTGCCGATAAGTTTGAACAAGGCTTCGCACGCTGCTTTATAACCGTCTTTTTTTACCCCCTTAAATCCTTCGGAATGGACAGGAATAATTTCAATGTTTTTTTCACCTGCAACACGGCGGCAAACGGCATCGACATCATCGCCGATGAGTCCGATAATACAGGTACAATAAACGAATGCCGCCTTCGGGTGATAGCGTTCTATCAATTCATTCAAAGCGGCGTACAACTTTCTCTCGCCGCCGTAAATTACCTCGTTTTCGTGAATATCGGTCGAAAAACTGTTACGATAAAGTTCGGAGCCGCTGGACATTGAACCGCGAATATCCCAAGTGTAAGCGGCACAGCCGATGGGTCCGTGAACCAAATGCAGGGCATCGGCAACAGGGTAAAGGACAACACGGGAACCGCAGAACACGCAGGCACGCTGGCTCACCGAACCTGCCGTACTTGCTTTTTCACACTCGATTTCGTAATCGTCTTTGCCTTTCTCAAAAACCTGCTGCCTGCGTTCGTTAAGTATTTTGAACATTACATAATCAGTTCGACATTTTCCTCTTCGGCATCGCGGTCTTGACGGTCCATAAAGATGGATAGTATCTTGAGGAGTAAGTGCATTCCCCCCCGATAACCGGTTAGCGGAATATAGGACTGTCCGATGCGGTCGTAAATCGGATAGCCTATCCGCAGAAGCGGAATGTCCATATCACGGCACATATATTTGCAGTACGTGTTGCCCATAATCAAGTCGGGCTTATTTTCCTGCACAAGTTGCTGGAACATAAACATATCGCATTGTAAACCCGACTTGACGATAACTTTATCGCCGTAAAGTTCACGAACACGTTCTTCGAGTTTGACTTTTCCCGTCGGCGTTCCTGTCAGAACGTGCAGGACTTCCATACCGGCATCTTTGCAAAACTGCACCATCGACAATAAAATGTCAGGGTCGCCGAGCAGCGAAACCTTTTTGCCGTAAGTGTACTGGCACATATCGCACAAAACATCGACCAACTGTCCGCGTTCCTTTCGCAGTGATTCAGGGACGGCAACACCGGCAATTTTTCGTAACATCTCGACGAAGTTATCCGTTGCGGTAATTCCAATCGGCACGTCAACGATGTGCATCGGAACTTTGCACTGCGTATCGAGTTGCCGTGCGGCAGGAAAAGCACCGAGTCTGCCGATGGCAACAGCGGCATCGGAATCACCGGAAGCAGCGATTTGCTCTTTCGTGCATCCGCCTTTCGGATACATCCGAAAATGTCCGTCCATCGGGCTGTTGACGACATCGCTGGTATCGGGATACATAATGTATTTAATGCCTAACTCCGTAGCGATATGTTTAATTTCCGTCATATCGCTGGGTTCGATGAACGTGGGAATCAACGTAATTTTACCATTCTTCTTGCCGGTACTTTTAGCGAAATACTTGACCATTGCCGCCGCCATATTAGCGTAACCGGTGATATGCGAACCGGTGAACGACGGCGTGTTGGCGTGAATGACAAACTTGCCTTCGGGAATCTTTTTGTCTTCATACGCTTTTTTGATAATCTGAACGAGGTCGTCGCCGATGACTTCCGACAAGCACGTCGTATTGACGGCGATGATGTCGGGATTGTACAGCGTGAAAATGTTCGTAAATGCTTCAAGGATGTTCGCCTGTCCGCCGAACACAGACGAACCTTCTGAAAACGACGAAGTCGTTGACATAATCGGGTCGTTGTAGTGCCGCGTGAGACTGCTCCTGTGATAAGCGCAGCAGCCTTGTGAACCGTGACTATGCGGCATACAACTATGAATACCGAGTGCGGCGTACATTGCACCGATGGGCTGACAGGTCTTTGCCGGATTGACCGTAAGGGCTTTTCGTTCGGATAATCCGGGCGGAGTATGGCGGAGTAACATAGCAGTTTTTGTAATTAGGATTGGGGTAACATTTTTAGAACAAATTAAAAATTGGTGCGGTTATCTGCCGCTCCCGCTGTCTGCTATTTGTACAAGGCAGACACGATACCAATTTTTAATCCGCTCTAGTTATTGTACGTTGCCGAAAGTTCCGGCGAATCATCCCACGGGGCTTTCGTGAATTTGAAAACATTACAGTTCAGCAGGCGGTCAATTTCACGGTAGAAATTGATTGCTCCTTTGAAACCGGCGAAGGGTCCCATATAGTCGTAACTATGCAACTGCTTCATCGGAATACCCTGTTTCTGCACAACGTACTTCTCTTTGATGCCGGCACAAATCAAATCGGGATGGTAATACTCTATCAGTTTTTCCAATTCAAAATGATTGCAGTCATCAATGACGAGCGTTCCGTCAGGCATATCCGGCATCATTCCGCTGTAATCGTTGAATGCAAAACCTTCGGCTTCCCGTTTTGCCTTTTCCGCTTCGGAAATGCGGGGGTTGTACCGCTCTGCATCCGGCGTGACGGTCAATTCCTCAATGTTTCGGGAATCAGCATCAACCGTAATGGTCGGCAAAACCTTTCGTCCTTCGTAATCGTCGCGGTGAGCGAATTCATAACCGGCGGAAATTGTTACAACGCCGATTTCCCGCAGCAAGTCCTGATAATGATGTGCGCGGGAACCGCCGACGAAAATCATTGCGGTCTTGCCTTCGCAGCGCGGACGGATTTCATTGCGTACCTTTTCGACTTCAACCATTTCGGCTTCAATGACGGCTTCTGTGCGTTTCATCAATTCGTCATCGCCGAAAAATTTCGCCATTTTCCGAAACGACTTTGCCGTCGCATCGGCACCGACCAGATTGACCTTAAACCAAGGAATCCCGTATTTCGTTTCCATCATTTCCGCGAGGTAATTGATGGAACGATGGCACATCACGACATTCAAATCCGCCGTATGTGCTGAAGCAAATTCATCATAAACGGAGTTGCCGGAAAACGTAGAGTGCAACGTTAAGCCGCAGGCTTCGGCAATCCGCTCTAGTTCAAAAGCATCACCGCCGATATTGTACTCGCCAAGCATATTGAGCCGGAATTTCCCCTCCTTCTTCATTTCGAGTTGACCGACAACGTCGGTGAACACTTTATTATTAGCGATATGATGACCAGCGGACTGCGAAACTCCTTTATAACCTTCGCAAGAAAAACCAAAGATGTTGATGCCCGGATATTTCTCTTCGGCGGCACGGGCAACAGCGTGAACGTCATCGCCGATGAGACCGACAGGACACGTCGAGAAAATCCCGATGGCTTTCGGGTGAAACAACGCAACGGCTTCGTCAATCGCCGCCATCAGTTTTTTTTCCCCGCCGAATACGACTTCGTCTTCCTGTAAATCGGTCGAAAGAGCATAAGGCATATAATTCGGGTCATCCGGCGTTTTCGGACGGGTTTTATTCCGCCGCGTGAGCCAAGCGTAAAAACAACAGCCGATAGGACCGTGAACGATTTGAAGTATGTCGCGGGTAGGTCCCAAAACCACACCCTTACAGCCGGCATAAGCACAGCCGCGCATCGTGAGAATACCGGGAGCCGTTCGGGTGTTGGCAAGAATTTCGGGAACAGTACCGTCCCCGCCAATCTGATTGACAAGTATTTGCCGCTTCCGCTTCTTTCCCAATTTAGGGGAATATGCGTCCGCAACCTCATCGCGGAACTGTTCACCGGCAATCGGAAGTTCGTATTTGTTCGTCATCTTTTGTATCGCTGTATTACGGGCAAGGGTTGTTATTCGTCAAGCGTTTCATCGCCGTTTTGACCGTCACGGACACGGACGGCATCGGCAACGGGCAGCACGAAGATTTTACCGTCTCCGCTCTTGCCGGTTTGGTTCATTTCGATAATCGTCTTCACGGCTTTTTTAACCAGTTTATCTGGAAGGATAAGCGAAAGTTTTCGTTTGGGAACGAGTCTGCCGGCATTACCGAGTTCGTCCATTTTTTCTTCCCAGACTTTTTCGGAGCCTTCGAGCCGCAGAAAATCGACAAATCCTTTACCGCGACCAAGAACATCTTTGACGTGCATCGAGGAGATACCTGCTTCCATCAACGCATCCTTGGTTTTGTTAATCTTATCGATACGGATAATTGCCATTACTTCTTTCATAAGCGTTTTTGGGGTTAAGGTACTATTCCGTTTCTTTCACGCCGGAACTGACTGTATAAACTTCTTCTACCGGCGAGATGAAAATCTTTCCATCGCCGAACGCACCTTGTGAACTTCGGGCAACTTCCATAATTTTGCTCACGACGAATTCCTTGTCCTTGTCTGGAATCACCATCAGCAGCATTACCTTCGGAATCTCATCGTAGGTGACGTTGCCGATTTTAATGCCCCGCTGTTTTCCGCGTCCGGCAACGGTAATCTTTGTAACAGCCGGAAAACCGTCCGCCATCAAAGCGGCAAGAACGGCATCAACCTTTTCCGGTCGGATAATCGCTCGAATCATTAACATAATTGTTTGTGGTTAGGAGGTTAATCGGCAATCCCGAACTTCATAAGCAGCGTTTCAAGTTCGGATATTTCCAGCGGATTAGGAATGATGAACTTCTTGTTGTTCTCTATTGCCGCTGCCAGTTTGCGGTATTCTGCGGCTTGAGGAACGGAAGCGTCGTAATCAATGACGCTCTTCTTATTGATTTCGGCACGCTGAACCATATTATCCCGCGGCACAAAATGAATCATCTGCGTACCGATTTTTTCTGCCAATGCGACGATGAGTTCGTCTTCGCGGTCAACCTTTCGGCTGTTGCAAATGAGTCCGCCGAGTCTGACGGTTCCCGCTTCGGCAAACTTGCGGATACCTTTACAGATATTATTTGCAGCGTACATTGCCATCATTTCACCGGAGCAAACGATGTAAATCTCTTCTGCCTTTCCGTCTCGAATCGGCATTGCAAAACCGCCGCAGACGACATCGCCGAGAACATCGTAAAACGTGTAATCAAGTTTGTACTTCGGGTCAAAAGCACCAAGTTGTTCCAAAAGGTTTATCGATGTAATGATACCGCGTCCGGCACATCCGACACCGGGTTCGGGACCGCCGGATTCGACGCAGCGGGTTCCTTTGAAACCGACTTTAACAACGTCATCAAGGTCGAGGTCTTCTCCTTCGGTTCGCAGCGTATCCAACACGGTTTTCTGGGCAAGACCGTTGAGCAGAAGCCGGGTGGAATCCGCTTTGGGGTCGCAGCCGACGACCATAACGTTTCTGCCCATTTCCGCAAGGGCGGCAACTGTATTTTGTGTGGTGGTGGACTTGCCGATGCCCCCCTTTCCATAGATAGCAATTTTTCTCATAATTCCGTTAACCTGAAGTGTTGGACGCGAAAAATTTTCGCCCCCTACGAGTACGTAGTCGCATAAGCCGTGCCAAAGAGAAATTATTGCCGTTTTTCGATACTTTTATGTAAAACGACAAATCAAAACAAACTAAAAGAAAACATTTTTGTTATTTTCGATTGCATTTTTGTTGCAAAAAGTACGGAACAACAAAAATGTTATAAATAAGCAATAAAGAAATAACTTATCAAACGTATTGCAATCGTTTTGATTTTGGTATAGAATGATATAACCGTTAGCAGTTATTGTTTTGAAACTATGTTTGCACTAGTTATTCCGTCCTGGATTCAGGCATTACAGTACATTGACCTCGGCGTATTAGGAACGTTTATCCTCTTTGCCGCTGCCGTCCTGTCCATTCGGCACTTCCTGCCGAAAGTCGGTGCCGTCGCTTGGATTACCGCAAAAGAGTCGCTCTTTCAGCCGCTTTTCATTATCTTGACACTCGTCGGACTCACCGTCATCTTCACGTTCCTGATTCTGCCCTATAACACTCTCGGCGAAGATATTAAACTGTTTATCACACAAGGCTTGACAGTCATTAAACTTTTCGCCGCCTTCCTCGCCGTTTGGGCCGCCAGTACAACGATTGCCGATGAACTCGACGGGAAAACCGCCCTGATGGCTTTGTCGAAACCTTTGAGCCGGACCAAGTTTATCGTCGGAAAATACTTCGGCGTGATGATTGCCGTAACGCTGTTGTTCCTGATTTTAGGCTCTTTTTTCCTCAACAGCGTTTCCTATAAATGTGTTTATGATGCCCGCGAAACCGCCAAAGATGTACCGACGGCGATTGAATGTTTTGCCGTTGTGTATGAGTTGCTGCCCGGTATGGTTCTTGCTTATTTAGAGACGATTATTTTAGCGGCAATCGCCATTGCTCTGTCAACACGGCTGCCGCTGCTGCCGAACCTGACGTTGATGCTTATCATTTATTTGCTTGGAAATATCGTGCCGGTTATTGTGCAGTCATCGGCGGGACAAATCCCGATGGTCGTTTTCGTTGCTAATATCATTAGTGCGGTGCTGCCGTGCCTTGACCATTTCAGTATGGAAACAGCGGTCGCAATGGAACGTGCCGTTCCGTGGAAGTACGTCGGCTTCGCTGCCGGTTACGCAGGACTTTACTGTCTTGCGACGCTTTTTGTGTCCCTTTTACTTTTTGAAAAACGGGATTTAGCGTAAACGATGTCCTTACGTTCCCGCTTGCGTTCCTTTTTCCCGCCGCCGGTGCCTAATTTACGGAGTGACCGCAATCATTGAGTTCATTTTGTGCAATACCGTCTCAATGCGGCACCGATAACGATACCGGACGCTGACCGGCAACAGACGGTTCCGCCGGCTTCGATTTCGTTTCGTGCGACGAAAATATCACAGGGTCATATTCCTGCGCTGACGAAGTGTTCTTCGCAAGCGAATCAATAAACTCGTCCGACGTGTTATTCAGATAGATTACGTCAATCGGTACATCAGGATTACGGCGTGATTTCACTATCAAAACGATTTCATTGCCGTCCTGTTTCAAACGTTTGACTTCGTCCAGTGTCGCTTTTTCCTTCGGCGTAATCGTTTTTTGCGATGTTGTCTTTGCCGTCTCCGCCGGTACATTCGCCGTAAAAACATCCGCAACTTTCGGCTGCGATTCGGCTGCCGCCGGTAATGCTTCAAGCGGTTTGAGCGGCGAACGCCGTTGTTTCATTCCCGCATCAACGGTACGGACAAGCGTATCATTTGCCGGCAGCAGTTTTGTGTCAATCTCTTTTTTATAAATATCCGTTAAACGGCGTTGGTCGAGTACATAGCGGATGACGGACGGCGGAACAAATTGCCCGTCATTTTCAACGGGGTCTGCTGTATTACAAACGCCGATGAGATAGCCTTCTGTGCTGAACAAACCGCCGCCGCTGCGTCCGCTGACCGGTGCGCCGCTGACCTGTACATAATGAAACGCTACGGCATTGTTTTGCGGCGTTCCGACCCGGTCGGTTGACATTACCGTATGCGTACGGACTGTCGGCTGTCCGCCGCCGTCGCAGCCGACGCTCAACGCCGGCTGGTCTTTTCGGATAACGTAATGTTCAGGAGCAATGGCAGCGGCGGTAACAGGACACGGCGGACGAATCGCGACGAGTGCCAGGTCTATTTCGAGGTCATAATAGAGGCAGCGTCCTAAAACCGTCACGTTAGAACTGCCGTTGAACAGATGAACTTCAATGTTGCCTTGCCCCTGTGAATCACGAAAGATATGCCCGCAGGTCAGCACGAGGGCTTCGCCGCTTCGGGTATCGATAATTGTACCGGTTCCCCAACTATGAGCATTTGCGGCATCGACACGTAATTTGACGGAAGCATTGATAAGCGGATTATCTGAAGCGTAAGTTAATGAACAGACAAACAACACCGATACAATGATTGACAGCCGCAGCATAAAATAGAGCCTCCTTGCTCGCAAAGATGTCATCCTTGACATCCGTTTGACTAATGTTGCGGAAGTGTAATGAAAAAAACCGCATAAGGCAAGAGGAATTTTTTGTCATTTTTTACCCCCCTCTTGACAATCATTTCGTTCTAGTGTATTATTAAAGTAATACAATAATATATCCGATATGTTTATCGAAATAGACCCCCAATCGCCGCAGCCGATTTTTGAACAAATCGCCCTGCAAATCAAGTTTGCCGTCGCCGCTGGAACCGTCCGCTCCGATGAATTTGTGCCGTCTGTGCGCGAACTTGCAACCAGTTTGGCACTCAATCCTAACACCATTGCCCGCGCTTACCGGGAACTACAGAACGAAAATATCATCGCCGCACAACGCGGTATCGGACTTGTCGTTGTTCCCGGAGCAAAAGAAATCTGCATAGAACAGCGGCAGGATTACTTCGCCAAAAAATTTAATGATTTTATCAACGAAACCGAACGGAGCCGGCTCAGCAAAGACGACGTAAAACAAATCGTCAGCCGCGCTATGAACATTAACAAATAAATACCAATGACTATCATCGACTTCCAAAATGTCACGAAAACGTTCCGCCGGACGGCGGCATTAGACAACATTTCGTTTCAGGTGCCGCCCGGTACCGTCTTTGCGCTGCTCGGCGAAAACGGTGCCGGTAAAACAACCGCTATCCGCATTATGCTCGGTCTTTGCAAACCCGACCAGGGGACAAGTACCGTTCTCGGACTCAACAGCCGCAAAGATGACCTGAAAATCCGTCAGACACTCGGCTATGTTCCCGAACAGCCCGTTCTGTACGATTGGATGACGGCGGAACAAACCGGACACTTTGCCGCCGCTTTTTATCCCGACGGATTTCAGCGGCGGTATCAAACGTTCCTAACCGAACACGATGTACCGGCAGCGGCGAAGATTAGAACGCTTTCCAAAGGACAGCGGGCGAAAGTTTCGCTGGCATTAGCACTGGCACACGACCCCGAATTGCTGATACTGGACGAACCGACTTCCGGTTTGGATGCGCTTGTCCGGCGGCAATTTTTGGAAAGTATGATTGACCGGGCGGCTTCGGGAAAAACCGTGTTTTTGTCCTCGCATCAAATCGGCGAAGTCGAACGTGTTGCCGATACGGTGGCGATTTTGAAGAAGTCGAAACTTCTGCTCGTTGAACCGCTGGAGTCCTTAAAAAAGAGGACGCATTTAATTACCGTTACATTAAATAACGATGAACCGCTGGCAAACGTTCCGCTCGAAACGGTCATCGAAACGCAAAAATCGGGACGGGAATTACGCTTTGTCGGACACGGACTCGCCGGCGGCAGCGAAACGTTTTTTCAATCGCATCCGAACATTGCCCGATACGAAATCCGGACTCCGTCGCTGGAAGAGATATTTTTAGGCTATATGCGTTAACCGTTAACTCCCTATTACAATGCAGACATTATCATCAATAAGACCGATATTCCTCAAGGAACAGCAGCGGTACGCGTGGTTTGCCGCTGCGGTTGCCGTTCAGATTATTGCAACACATTATCTCATCTTCATTGCTTCGGCAATGCATAGTACGGTACCGCCCGTTTCGTATTTCACTTTTGCGCTTTGCAGCACAGTCTTGTTTGCCGGTGCTGTTTCAGCGGCATCTTTTGCCAGCGAAGCCGAAACAAAAACGATAGGTCTGCTGCGCCGCTTTCCGGTAAACGTTCAAATCATTGCGGCAGGAAAGACCGCTTGGGTTTTTGCGGCGGTGTTTTGCGTTTTGACTGTAACGCTTCTTTCAGCAGCGGTTTTTGATTATTTCAGCATTCACAACATTGACTCACCGGGGGAGATTGGGAAAGATATTGCGATATTCGGTACGGGTATTCTCGAAACCGCTGTTTGGGGGCTTTTTTGGTCGCCCCGCTGCCGCAATCAGGCGCAGGCTTTACCGGCAACATATCTTTGTGCGGCAGTCTGCTGCTGGTGCATTGCGAAGTTTATGTCGGATAGTGTACTCGGTCTTGATGTGGATATTGATGTGCTTTATCGGGCAGTCCCGTACCGGCTCATTGCTGTTGCCGTTGTTGCGGTTTTCGCCGTTAGAAATATGCTGCATTGGTTTGCGCTAGAAGGCGAAAAAGAATTTGTGCATAACACAGCCGCCCGTCATTCTTCCGGTGCATCGGGAAACTACCGGATACCAACACCGTTCGGCGCATTACTCCGTTTGTCGCTTCGTCAGTCCCGCTGGCAGTATCTCGGCGGCATCGTTGGAACAGCACTTGCCTGCTCGTGTATGAGCGGAGTTTGGGATTATCTGTCATTGTATTTGTTATCGGTTCTTTTCATCTGTATCAGCGTTGTCTTATTAGGGACAATGTTTGTAACGGTATTCAATGCCGACCAGCGAAACGGTTCGTACCGGTTATTGAGCCGCTTGGGCGTTTCCGGCGGACAATTTTGGCTGAGCCGAATGTTACCTGCACTGTTAATTTATCTGCCGGTACCGATTCTGCATTGTTGTATTGGTTTTATGATGAACGGCATACATTGGAACGCAACCGCGATGATTTGTGCGATGCTGTCGTCGTTGTCATTCTATTTGCTGCCGTTTGCTATCGGAACGTGTTGGTCAATGTTTTGCCGGCAAACGATAACGGCAGCAGCGGCAGCGATAGCGTGCTGTGTGTTGCTGCAATCGCTGTTAACGTTCATCTTTTGGTCAGCCGTATGTCAGCCGTCTTTGATTGCCGTGACGGTATTGCTGCTTGATTATGTGTTGTTCTGGGCATCTTGGCAGCGTGCGGAGTATTTACTTCGGGACCAAACAACAGTGTCAAGTTATGTGAAGCCGCTGCTGCCGTTTTTGATAATGTTAACGCTGCTCATCATTCTCGGTTTCATTGTACAGTATCGTTCGATGTTTGTATCATTTTGATACGAGGTTGCCTTGTTGAAATGACAATTCCATTCCTGTGGAGTCCATTTCCGCCGTCTTCTGCCGATTGACAAACGAAGGAATGTAGCGGATAATCAGAGGCGGAGAATACATTCTAACCGCCGTTGTGTCCGTTTTCCTCCCATTATCCATTATCAATTCAAAATAATGCCTCTTTGGAAAATTGCTTACCGCAGTATTCAGTTTCGTAAAGTTTCGTCCATCCTGACGGCAATTTCAATGTCGCTGGGAGCGGCAATCATCGTTACCGTCCTCGTCATTCACGGCGTTTTAAGCGACTCGTTCAACAAAGGCGCACAAGGTTACGATTTAATTATCGCCGGAAAAGGTTCGCCGCGGAACGTTGTCTTAAGTACCGTCTTTTATCTCGGCGACCCGGTCGGCGATGTTCCCGAATCGTATCTGAAAATGTTCCGAAAAGGACAGTATTCGCACCTCGCCGAAGAAGCCATTCCGATTACCATCGGACATCACTTCCGCGGCGCAACCATCGTCGGTACCTCGCCGGAGTTCTTCTCGAAATTAAAGTATTTCGGCGACAAAACGTACTCCTTTGCCGACGGCGAAAACTTCCGCTTCGGCGCAGATTATACTGCCGTTGCCGGTTTCCGCGCTGCAAAAAAAGCCGGATTAAAAGTCGGCGATGAATTCACTCCCGAAGCCGCCCAAGATGCCGAAACAGATACACATCACGAACCGTTTAAGGTTGTCGGTATTCTCAATCCAACCGGCACGCCGAACGATGCGGCGATATTTGTGAACATTGACGGCTTTTACGAAATGCACTCGCACGGCGAGCATACAGGACATAATCACGAAGGACACGAACACGCCGAAGAGCAGCGGAGGTATTCCGCTATCCTGCTGATGACAAAACAAAACGTTGTCAAACCGGAAGGAACGGGCATTGACCCGAACGCACCGGATTTTGACCCGTCGAAGATGCTTGCTGAAAGGTCTTATGTGAACATTGACGCAATGCAGTTGCCGCAGTTATTGGACAAAACAACGGACGTACAGGCGGTATCGCCGGTTCGGGAAATTGCTGATTTGCTTTCGAGCATTGTCGGGAACATTCAAATGGTGCTGATATTTCTTGCCGTGCTGGTTGTCATTACGGCGGGAATCGGAATGATGACGGCAATTTACAATTCGATGAGTGAACGGAAACAAGAAATAGCAGTAATGCGGGCTTTGGGCGCACGGCGTTTGACGGTAATGTCGATTATACTGCTGGAATCGATATTGTTATCGCTCGGCGGAGGATTTCTCGGCGTACTATTGGGACATTTACTCATCGGCGGCATAAGTCCCTGGATTTCGGAATATACGGGCATAATTGTCCGCTGCTGGAATTTTCAATGGACGGAGATGATACTGATACCGGGTTTGATTTTATTGGCATCGATTGTTGGTTTCCTTCCGGCACTCGTTGCGTACAAACAAGACGTTGCCGCATCACTGTAACGACACTGTAACAACAATCACACAATCCAATCAATGCTTTGCATTGCTTCCAGCGTGTTGCCGAAGAGGTCGTCGAGCGTCCAATCAAGGAGTTCGGCTCCCCGCCTGATAACATCACGGGAACAGCCGGCGGCAAAGGCGGGAGTCTTGAACTTTTTGGCAATCGACCGGATTTCCATATCCCGGATACTTTTTGACGGACGCATCAGTGCAACCGCTCCGATAAGACCGGTCAATTCGTCCGTTGCGTAAAGAATCTTTTCCATACGGTGTTCGGGCTTAATATCCACAGTCAGCATCCAGCCGTGTGATGCCGTTGCCCGAATGATTGCCGCATCGACACCGTGCTGTGCCATAATGCTTTGCTGGCGGATACAATGTTCGTTCGGATATAGTTCAAAATCAAGGTCGTGGAGTAAACCGACGATTCCCCAAAATTCTGCCTCTTCTGCAAAGCCTTCCTGCTGTGCAAAATACTTCATCACACCTTCCATCACTTGGGCGTGATAAAGATGAAACGGTTCTTTGTTGTACTCGCTCAATAATTGCTGCGCTTCTTCACGGGTCATCTTTTATTTATCCTTTAACGCCGACGCGCTAATAACTAATCACGCTGTCATCAATTTCCGCCGCCCACGCATTCGTGCCGTCTTTAAGGTTCGCCAATTTGCCGTTAAAACCGGCATCTCTTAAAGCCCGAATCGCTAATTCGCTGCGGATTCCGATTTTGCAAACAAACACATTCAGGACTTGCGCATCAAATTCGTTTTTGCGGCGCACGACCTGTCCGAACGGCACCGTCCGTGAACGCGGCAGCATCCCCATTGCCGTCTCGTGAGGTTCCCGAATATCAATAATCTGCACCGTGTCCGGTTTCGTGTCCAGCAGCACTTTCAAATCCGCTGCGTTAATCGATTCAATCGGTTCATCGTTATCGTGTTTTTTCAATCCGCAAAACTCTTCGTAGTCAACGAGTGCCGTTATCGTTGGATTTTCGCCGCAAATCGGACACTTCGGGTCTTTACGCAACTTCAATTCCCGAAACTTCATCTTCCAGGCATCAAAGAGCAGGAGCCGTGCTGAAAGCGGTTCGCCGCTGCCGAGCAGCACTTTAATTGCCTCGTTCGCCTGGATACAACCGATGATGCCGGGCAGAACGCCGAGTACGCCGCCTTCCGAACACGACGGAACCAAACCGGGCGGCGGCGGGGCAGGATACAAACAACGGTAGCACGGACCGTTATTATAATGAAAAACGCTTGCCTGTCCCTCGAAACGGAAAATTGAACCGTAGATATTCGGCTTGTTCAGCAGCACGCAGGCATCGTTGACGAGGTACCGTGTTGCGTAATTGTCCGTACCGTCAATGACAACATCAAAGTCCCTAAATATTTTCAATGCGTTTGACGAGTCAAGGCGGGTCTCAAACGCCTCAACGTTGATGTACGGATTGATGTCTTCGATTCGGTCTCTTGCGGAAGCAATTTTCGGACGCATCAGGTCGCGTGTTCCGTGAATGATTTGCCGCTGAAGATTGGTCTCGTCCACAACATCGAAATCCACGAGTCCGAGCGTTCCGACACCGGCAGCGGCAAGATAAAGGGCGACGGGCGAACCAAGTCCGCCGGTACCGATGACCAGCACGCGGCTGTTCTTGAGACGCTGTTGTCCGGCGAGACCGACTTCCGGTAAAATCAAATGCCGGCTATAACGCGTTAGTTCTTCTTGTGTTAGTTCCTGCATCGGGAATTATTGGCTGTTTTGCGCATTGTAAGGAAATTCTGCAAATCATACAATCCCGGTTTTTCCCTTTATCCGCGTCTCTATCAGCGACACCGCTTCGTCGTAATCGGCGAGCAGAATATGCTGCGATAACTGGTCGAGAAAATCCCTGATACTGCGGTTCCACTTCTTTTCCTTCAACGCATCCAAAACGCTGTTCATCGTCTCCGCATCCAACTTTTTCACCGCCGCACGGATTTTTTCGAGTCCCGCATCAAAGGCTTCTGCTGTATCCGGCTCAAGAGACTCCTCTTTCTGCATTACGTTGTCAAGCGTTTGCAGTATTGAGTGCCGCAATTCCTCTAAATCGTACAAAAACTTTTCCGTATCCTGTTCAATCATTATCGTATCGCCTTTTTTCCCCGCCTGTTCCAAAGCGGCAGCACGTATCGATAATTCCGTTGCCCCAAGATTACCCAAAGCACTCTTCAAAGCGTGAACGTTAACCGTATATGAAGACCAGTCATTCGTCAACACACTCTGCCGGACGGTTTCCAACTTGACCACGGCTTCCGCTGAAAACAGTTTTAATATGTCCAGGAACTTGTTGTACGAACCGCCGGACATCATCAGTCCCTTTCGCGTATCAATGCCTTTGAGCATCAACATTGCACGCTGTGAAAGCACAGCGGAATCCGAATGACGTGCAAAATCGCCCGATTTGATTTGTTTCGATTCCGGTATCCATTTTTTGACGACGGCATCCAATTTGACAGTGTCTATCGGCTTGGGCAAATAATCGTCAATACCGTTTTCAAGGAACATTTCCCGCATCCCCGCCATTGCATTGGCGGTCAGCGCAACAATCGGCAGCGCGGCGAATTTTTCCCCCGGTAATTTCCGAATAACTGCCGTTGCCTCAATGCCGTCCATACCGGGCATCATATGGTCCATAAAAACGAGGTCATAATCGTTTTTCATCACGAGACGAATCGCTTCTTCGCCGCTGGTGCAAAAGTCCATCTGCGTTTCATACGCCGCCATCAAACCTTCGACGACTTTCATATTGACCTGAATATCATCAACGACAAGAACCCGCGCATCAGGAGCACGGAACTGTACCCGGACCTGCTCGTCTTCTATCGCCCAATTACTTAATTTATCGTTGAGCCAGTTTGCGATTGACAACGAATACACCGGAAGCAGCAGCAGCGGCATATCGTTGTTATAATTTGAATGAATATCATCAATCAGTAAAGCGGTATTCCTGTGACCGGCATATCGCTGAACATCCTCCTGAACGGTTTTATAAGTGTCCGAACGGAGCAAAAAATGCGAAAACGGCTTTGAACGAATCGCTTCGCTGAATGCCGCCGCATTTGCTGCGATAACGTGCTGCACGCCGAGGTCTCCAAACGTCTCTTTTATCGACTGCGCATATTCCTGCCGGTCTTCCAGTATCAGCACCAACTTACCGTCAGGATTCTCTATCCGCACGAGCGGTTCGCTGTTTTCGCAGGATTGGATAAGTGCCACCGTAAACGTTGAACCGCGTTTGTACACGCTGGAAAACGATATTTCGCCGCCCATAAGCGACACTAAATTTTTCGTAATTGCCAATCCTAAACCGGTACCTTCGCGCCCGATATGCTTTTTCACATCAACTTGAGAAAACTCGCTGAAAATCTTCGGCTGGTCTTCCGGTTTGATTCCGATGCCTGTGTCGGTTACCGTCATTGTTAGAACAATATGATTAGCGTCTCTTTTAACGCCGGAAAACGAGAGCGAAACATAACCGTTGTCGGTGTATTTACAGGCATTTGTGAGCAGATTGAGCAGCACTTGTTTGAGCCGCACGGCATCGCCGTGGAGAATATCCGGTATCTTGGAATCAAGATACACGAAAAAGTCCAGCGACTTCTCCCGCATTCGTGAACGCATCATATTGATGATATTATTCACCAGCGACGAAAGATGATACTTGACCGTAATAATCTCGAACTGTCCCGCCTCGATTTTTGAGAAATCCAGAATATCGTTGATGATTGCCAGCAGACTGCTGCTGGCGTGTTTGATATTCAGGGCGTACTCCTGCATTACCGGCGACAATTCGGAATCGCGGCGAAGCATTAATTCGGACATTCCCGAAATCGTGTTCATCGGGGTACGAATCTCGTGACTCATTTTAGCAAGGAACAGCGATTTGCTCCGGTCGCGTTCCATTGCCGTTTCTTTGGCATTGTTAACAACAATAAGGATGCTGCACAGCACGAACATACAGGCAGCACCGAGAGCAACGATGGTGTACTGCATTCTCTGTACTTGTCCGTGCTGCGTCCCGTTTGAAACAATCGAAAGAAGATACCAGCCGTTCTCCAGCCGGTTGCTGTAAAGTGTTTTTTTTATCCCATCGAAACTGATATACGGGAATGCTGTCACGATGTCATTTTCCTGAATTTTACGCGACACGGTAACTTCTCCTCCGTGTAAGTCTGCTATTTTTTTGTTGCGGTTTTGTTTGGTGGGCGTGACGATAAGGCGTAACTCCGGGTCAGTAATACAGACGTAGGCGTTTTCGACAGTCGGGATAGACTGTACATATTTTTCCAGTTCGGCAATTTCGATAACAATTCCAACAACTCCGCGTGATTGACCGGTGCTTTTATCGACTATCTGTTTTGTAATCGCCATTACCTCTTTTCCGGTAGCACGCATTTGATACATAGGAGTATAGTGGATGCTTTTCTCGCTTTGCATCGTTCCGGTGTACCAGACCCTCGATTCGGGGGCAAATTTTTCGTCCGGCTGCCAACCGGTACTATCGTAATAATACCCGTCAATGACGGCGATGGAGTGCATTGTCAGCATATGCCGGTGTTCGGTTGCCCAGTTGTCGAAGTTAACGAATATCGTCTGGATTCTGTCGTGGTGTGTTTTGTCATTTTCATCTCTGGCGGTGTCCTGTGCGGAGAGACACAAAAGATTGAGCATCCCTTCGCTGCTGGCGAAAAACATAGAGATTTCCGCAGTGGCGGCAGAAAGGATTTCTTTGCCGCTGGTATTGATTTGGTTCTGCACCATTACACCGATATACCAATAACTGACGCTGGTCATCAGAATGAATGCCAGCACAACGAACAGCAACTGCGGATAACGGGAATTGACGTATCTTAATAGACTCATCGGAACGAACGGCTGGGGCGGTATAAACTATTATACACTGAAAAGGGGAAAAATCAAGTATTTGCCGCATTGATTGTTCGGACAATTTACCAAACCCTTCGCAAGCAATTTTGCGTGTGTTTTTAAGGTAGGCTCTTACCTAGCATCTTTTGTATAGATATAGTGTAAGTCTATGCCTTATCACAGGTTAAGCGATAAAAAAAACGGCACTGATATTGCGGGGACATTACAGCGGTGTCTGCGTCGGGGATGGCGTTGAAGCCTTCTGACTGTGTTTTCCTGCGTCGGCAGGCTTGACCGCCGCTTGGTCCTTCCAAACGGCGGCTCGCAAAGTTCAATGGTTGTGCTTCACAAACCTTTATGTTACATTTAGAAGAGTGTGAGTTTCGTTTCAATCACCGAAAAGAAAATCTATACAATATCGTCAAAAAATTACTAAAAAATACGTGAGATGCTAGGCAAGAGCCTTAATTGTTATTGTTCCATTATGAACTGGACACGAGAAGAACACAATCGGGTCAAACACCTCTTG